>CAZDIF010000354.1:0-3327 GCA_964505365.1 uncultured Actinomycetota bacterium | reverse complement strand
TTGCTGGTCCTCATGGCTGCGGGTCTGGTCGCCTGTGACGATGACGGAACGGTGGCGCCAGAGGCGACCGGGGCCCAAACCACGACGCCGGCACCAGTCGAACGATCCCCAACCGACCCATCCCCGACCGACCGCGCCACGCCCTCACCGTCAGTCGCGACGCCGCGGGCGATGGCTCCCGAGCGAGCGATCGCCTTGGAGCGGGGCAGGCTGATCGAGATGGAGATCCCGGCCGGCAGATCTGTGGGTGAACTCGACGCTGCTCTGGGAGAAGGTGTCAGCAGCCTGGCGTACAGCCGCACACGCGACAGCATCCTGTTTTCGCGGGTGATCACCGCGGCCAGCCAGGAGATCGTCGAGGTCCCCCTCGATGGAGGCCAGGCGGCGGTGGTGGCCAACGGCCACACCGTCGCCCCGGCACCCGATGGCGAGCGTCTTGCTGTGGGACGCCGTGAGCTGGGCGAGCAGGACCCGGACCGCGAGGTCCTGGAGATCCGCACCTTCGACGGACAGGTCACCGGACGATGGGCCGATCCGGTCACCTCCGAGGAACCGGTCTCGATCTCGCATCTGTCATGGTCTCCCGACGGACGACAGGTGGCGTTCGAGCTCCAGTTCGAAGACGGCACCGAGACGCGCATCCTGGACGTGGCCACGGAGGATGGTTCGCTCCAGGGCGTCAGCCAGCAGGTGGAACCGGTCGGTGACCTGAGGATGCTGTCGTCGCCGGAGTTCCGACCTGGTGACGGCGCGCTGGTGGCCGTCGACGGTCCCGGACTGGATCCGGACGCTCGACAGCACTGGCGGATCGTCGTGCTCACCCCTGCAGGCGAGGTCAGGGACATGCTCGGCGAGACCGATCGTGCGGTCACCCAGCTCGACTTCGACCACACCGGCCAGCATCTGCTGTACGTGCTGGGCCATGCCCATCCACCCCGCGATCAGGATCCCGTTGACCCCCCTGAGCTCAGGTACTGGCATGACGGCGCGTCAACCGAGGTCCGGCAGGAGATTGCGGACGTCGCCTGGTGATCTCTTCGGGGATCAGCACGCGAAGCAAGGTGGGGGAGCCGCCGGTATGAAGACGTCCGGGGAGGCTCTGCGGTCACGCGATCTTCGCGCTCATGCAGCACATCAACGGCGCCCGGCTGCGTGTGGCCATGACGGGCGTGGGCCGTCACGATCCTCACGCCAGATGCCGGCCACGGAGGCATCATGGCGAACCAGAAGAGCGAAGTCGAGACGCTCCTGGAAGGACTCTGAAGAGGCGGGTCTGGCCGGGGATGCCCTCGAGCAGGTGAAGTCCCAGGTCCTCGTAGCGGATACCGGATCCTGGTGTGAGGTGACGCACCGCCTCCGATACGAGGATCTCCATCGGCTGTGCGCGAGCTTGCACGCGGGCGGCCAGGTTGACAGCGAGGCCGGCAACGTCTCCCGGACGCAGTTCAATCTCGCCGGTGTGGAGGCCGGCGGTCGTCTGAAGATCGAGCTCGGACGCAAGCCGCGTGCGTAGACGGTCAGCGCACCGGATGGCCCCAGCCGGGGTGTCGAAGGTCGCCAGCATTCCATCTCCGGTGCTCTTGATCCAGTGTCCTGCGTGCCGTTCCACCTCCGCACGAACGAGTGCATCGTGGCGCTCGAGGAGTTCCATCCAGCGTGCATCACCCAGCTGGCTGGCCCGTCGCGTCGACCCCACGATGTCGGTGAACAGGACCGTCGACAGCAGCCGACCGCGAACGGGGGTGATGTCGGTACGCCACCGCAGGAATCCCTCGATGGCGTCCAGGTACACGTCCTGGGCCCCGAACCACAGTGCGTGATCGGAGGTTGGTAGCTCCACGAAGCGCGCCCCTCGGATGTGCTCGGCCAGGTACCGACCGCTACGGACGGGGCTGATCCGATCACCCTGCGCATGCATCACGAGTGTCGGTGCCTGGATCGTGTCGAGGATCCAACGGATGTCGAGTTCGAGGTTCAGCCGGCTGTAGGCGACCACGTCGCTACGGTCGATCGCCGCACGTTCGTACGTCCGTGCCCACCGCCAGAAACTGGGCCGGTGGGCCATGGACGGCGCGACCATCGTGGCCGAGACGAGACCTGTCCCCCATACTGACCCGAGAAGACGGGTCCTTGTCCGCTGTTGACGGACCGTCGGGGCCCATGGATGGTCCGCGGTCCGGGTCCAGGTCGCGAACCCTCCACTGAGCATCAGGCCGTCGACGCGCTGCGGGTACGTCGCGGCGAAGAAGGCCGCAAGCGCGGCACCTTCCGAGAACCCCCCGAGAACGGCCCGCTCCACCCCAACGGCATCCATGACGGCCTTGATGTCACGGACCCGCGCGTCAAGGCTCGGCGGAGGGACCCCTCGATCCGAGAGGCCCGTACCCCGCTTGTCGAAGTGGACCAGCCGGCAGACTGATCCGAGCCGGGAGAAGAACTTCCTCGGCTCACGCCGTTCCCACACCAGACCGAGGTGCTGCGCGAAGCCGCCGATGCCCACGACGGTCCTCGGACCGCCCCCGAGTTCCTGGTAGGCGATCCGGACACCATCCGCGTCCGCCCAGCGGGTCGCCGTCTTCTCCATGGCCGGGCACTCTCAGCCCTTGCGGCTTCTCGACGCTCCCGACGACGAGGCTGCCGGCGGCCTGACGGTCGTCAGGCCGGGACGGTCGGGACGCGCTCCATCGCCTCGCGGACCTTGTCCTCGGGGTACTCGTAGTCCACCAGCTCGCCGCGGAAGTACGCGTCGTAGGCCCCCATGTCGAAGTGTCCGTGCCCACACAGGGCGGTCAGGATCACCTTCTCCTCCCCGGTCTCGGTGCAGCGCTTCGCCTGCCGGATCGTCTCGGCCAAGGCGTGCGTCGGCTCCGGCGCGGGGATGATCCCCTCGCTGCGGGCGAACTGCACGGCTGCCTCGAAGCACTCCAGCTGGTGGATCGCCACGGCCTCGAACAGGCCCTGGTCGTACATGTGGCTGAGCAGCGGCGACATCCCGTGGTAGCGCAGCCCACCGGCGTGGATGGGCTCGGGGACGAAGTCGTGCCCGAGCGTGTGCATCTTCAGTAGCGGGGTCATCCCGGCCGTGTCACCGAAGTCGTAGCGGTGCTCGCCCTTGGTGAACGACGGGCACGCCGCCGGCTCCACGGCGACGATCCGCGGATCCATCTTCCCGGCCAGCTTCTCCCGCAGGAACGGGAAGAACAGCCCGGCGAAGTTCGAGCCGCCGCCGGTGCAGCCGACGATGACGTCGGGTGTGTCGCCGACCTTGGCGAACTGCGTGAGCGCCTCCTGCCCGATGACGGTCTGGTGCAGCAGCACGTGGTTCAG
>CAZDIF010000353.1:1497-3329 GCA_964505365.1 uncultured Actinomycetota bacterium | reverse complement strand
ACGATCCACAAGCACGACAAGGTCGCCCTGATCGGCGAGCTCGCCGCCGAGGCCGGCATCCCGATCCGTGTGGGCGCCAACGGGGGTTCGCTCGAGGACCACCTGCTCGAGAAGCACGGCGGGCCCACCGCCGAGGCCCTCGTCGAGGCGGCCCTGGACGAGGTGAAGCTGCTCGAGGACGTCGACTTCCACGACATCAAGATCTCGGTCAAGCACAGCGACCCGTGGATCATGATCCAGGCCTACCGCCTGCTCGCCGAGCGCACCGACTACCCACTGCACCTGGGCGTGACCGAGGCCGGCACGCCCAAGGTCGGCAACGTCAAGTCCGCCGTCGGCATCGGCACGCTGCTGGCCGAGGGGATCGGCGACACGATCCGTGTCTCGCTGTCGGCCGACCCCGTCGAGGAGGTCAAGACCGGCATCGCGATCCTCGAGTCGCTGCACCTCAAGGAGCCCGAGGGCTTCCAGCTCATCTCGTGCCCGTCCTGCGGCCGCGCGGAGGTCGACGTCTACGCGCTGGCCGAGTCGGTCGAGAAGGAGCTCGGGGAGCTCGACGTGCCGCTGCGCGTCGCCGTCATGGGCTGCGTGGTGAACGGCCCCGGCGAGGCCAGCGAGGCCGACATCGGGATCGCCGCCGGGCGGGGCAAGGGCAAGATCATCCGGAAGGGCGAGGTCATCGCCGACGTCCGCGAGGAGGACCTCGTCGAGGCCCTGGTCCACTTCGCCAACGAGATGGCCGACGAGGTCCGCGCCGAGCGCGGCTCCGGCCGGCCCGAGGTGGTGGCCTGACGGTCGCTCGTGCAGGCTCCTGCGCATGGCGGCCCCTGTAGACGACTGGTAGGCTCGGACGTCAGGGAGTGGGCGTCCGTCGCCCACTTCCGGCGGTTCTCGGGCCGCGCGAACGGTGCGCACAGCACACGCACCACGCACCGGCCTGACGAAGACGAGGCGTCCGTGAGACGGCCGGCCCTCCGGGGCCGGCCGCTCGCACGAACCGACCCCGACCGCACCTTGAGACGACGAGACGGCCCGAACGGAGGTGGCTCATGGGAACGCAGCAGGACGAGGATCTGTCCGCACGTGTGACCGAGCTCGCCGCCCCGGTCATCTCGTCGGCCGGGCTCGAACTGGTGGAGCTCGAGGTGCGGGGCAGCCACGGCAGCCGTGTCGTCAAGCTGATCGTGGACGCCGACGACGGCGTGTCCGTCGAGGCCTGCGCCCGGCTGTCACGCGACGTCGGGGCGGTTCTCGACGCCGAGGATCCGGTCGACGGGAAGTACACGCTGCAGGTGTCCTCGCCCGGGATCGACCGTCCGCTGCGCAAGCCGCGCGACTTCGAGCGCAACGTGGGCCGCCCGGTCCGCCTCGTCCGACAGCAGCCGACCGATCTGCCCGGTGAGGTCACCGGGACGGTCGTCGGGGTCGACGGGGCAACGCTCACCCTCGAGGTCGAGGGCGAGCCGCTCGAGGTGGCGTTCACCGACGTTGACCACGGCCGCATCCAGCTGCCGTGGTGATGGGAGGATCACGATGAAGGTCGATCTCGACGCCCTCCGCCAGATCGAGCGGGAGAAGGGCATCGACTTCGCGACGGTCGTCGACGCCTTCGAGACCGCGCTCGCGTCCGCCTACAAGCGGGCGGCCAACGCCTCGGGCGACGAGGCGCGCGTGACCGTGGACCGGCTGTCCGGCGACATCACGCTGTACGCCCAGGAGCTCGACGACGACGGCAACATCCTCAACGAGTGGGAGGAGGAGCCCCAGGACTTCGGGCGCATCGTCGCCCAGACCGCCAAGCAGGTCCTCCTCCAGCGCCTGCGCGAGGCCGA
>CAZDIF010000353.1:0-1397 GCA_964505365.1 uncultured Actinomycetota bacterium | reverse complement strand
TTCGTGACGGCGCTCTTCGCGCTGGAGGTGCCCGAGATCGAGGAGGGGATCGTCGAGGTCCCCTACATCGCCCGTGAGGCCGGACACCGCACCAAGCTCGCGGTGCGCTCCAACGACCCCAACGTCGACCCGGTCGGGGCGTGCGTCGGACCGCAGGGCTCGCGCGTCAAGAACGTGATGAGCGAGCTGCACAACGAGGGCCACGAGAAGATCGACATCATCCCGTGGGCCGAGGAGCCCGAGGACCTCGTCGCCAACGCCCTGTCACCGTCCAAGGTCACCGACGTCTACCTCTACCCCGACGAGGAGACGGCGATGGTCATCGTCCCCGACCACATGCTGTCGCTGGCGATCGGCCGGGAGGGTCAGAACGCGCGGCTCGCCGCCAAGCTCACCGGCTGGCGCATCGACATCAAATCCGAGGCACAGTTCGAGGAGGAGCAGAAGGCCTTCCAGGAGGCGTTCGAGAAGGGCCTCGTCGACGAGTACGGGCGGCCACTGAGCGAGGAGGGACAGGCCGCCGTCGAGGCCGCCCAGGAACGTGCCCAGGACGCCCGTCAACGCTCGCTCGACAGCGAAGAGGAGCCGGCCTGACCCACAGGCCACGACACACACCCCCGACAGGAGTACCCTGAACGTTGTCCCGGATCCCCGTGCGCACCTGCGTGGCCTGTCGCCGCGCACGTCCCCGCGACGAGCTGGTACGTGTCGTGAGGTCGCCCGAGGGCGCCGTCACGATCGACGAGCGGGGTACCCGCCCCGGCCGCGGGGCGTACGTCTGCCGGGACACCACCTGTATCCGAACCGCCATCGCGCACGACGCGCGACACCTACGGCGCGCGCTCCGGACCCCGGACGCGAGCCAGGTCGCCGAGACGCTCGGTGATCTGCACGACCAGCTAGTTACCGCCAGCGCGAGCTGAGAGAGAACATGAGCAACACCATCCGTGTGTACGAGCTGTCCCGGGAGACGGGGCTCTCCAACAAGGAGATCCTCCGTCGCCTGAACGAGCTCGGGATCGAAGCGACCAGCCACTCGTCCTCCATCAACGAACCGGAAGCCCGCCGCTTCCGGGAGTCCCTCGGGCGCAAGGCGCCCGAGGAGGAGGAGGCCGAGCGTCGCCGCAAGGAGGAGGCCGAGCGCCTCGCCAAGATCGACCTCGACGCGGTCAAGGAGCAGCAGGGCAAGAAGGCCCGCAAGGTGCTCCCGCCGCACCTGCGCGAGCAGCAGGAGGCCGAGGAGGCCGCCGAGGCCGCCGACGTCACGGAGGGCGAGGACGTGGCTCCGGCCGCCGCCACCGCCGAGGCGCCTGCCGCCGAGGAGGCCGACGAGGCCGCACCCGAGGTCGCCGAACAGCCGGCCGCCGAGACCCCCGCGGACACCGGGACCGAGATGC
>CAZDIF010000352.1:0-3330 GCA_964505365.1 uncultured Actinomycetota bacterium | reverse complement strand
GCTCACGGCGTGGACGCCCGAGAGCGCCAGCAACGCGATCCTCTCCGCCCTGGTCGACAACCTGCCGTCGCCGCCGTCGTTCGTGACCCCGTCCATCACGTGGGGCGAGCCGGACCACGTGATGGACCTGTTCGCGCCGCACGGGGTGCAGGTCATCGTCGAGCGGTCCGAGCTCCCGGTGGTGTTCGCGTCGCTGGACGACTTCGAGACCTTCTGCTTCGAGCACTCGGGCCCGATGATGGCGGCCCGCCGGGGCCCTCGAGGAACTGGGCCGCTGGGACCGGGTCCACGACTCCTGGCGCGCCGACGTGGCGGACAGCAACGAGCCGACGACGGCAGCTTCCGGTCGACGTGGGAGTACCTGCTGGTCGTCGGGACGACCGCAGCCTGACGACCGCCCCTACGCTGCTGCTCGCCAGTGGAGGTGGGGCCGAGTGGACCGCGACAGCTTCGTCGAGCGACACCAGGCCGCGTGGCAGCGGCTGGGCCACCTTGCCGACCGCCGCCACCTGTCCCCCGCCGAGTCGGACGAGCTGGTCCGCCTGTACCTGCGCGCCTCCAGCCACCTCGCCACCGCCCGGCGCCGCTACGCCGACCCCGAGCTGCTGCTGCACCTCAACCTGCTGGTGGCCCGGGCCAACGCCAAGGTCCACGGCACCCGGGCCCGGACGCTGCAGGGCGTGCGGCTGGCCGTCACGCGCACGTTCCCGGCCGCCATGTGGCACGCCCGGCGGCCGATCCTGCTGGCCAGCGCCGTCTTCCTCGTGGTGTTCGCCGCCACGGCGGTGTGGATCGCCACCTCGCCGGCGGCGCTGGACGTGGCGCTGCCGCCCGAGGTCCGCGACGCCTACCTCACCGAGGACTTCGAGAACTACTACTCGTCGCAGCCCGCCGCCCAGTTCGCCTCGCTGGTGTTCACCAACAACGCCCGCATCGGCATCCTCGCGTTCGCCGCCGGGATCGCGTTCGCGGTGCCGACGCTGCTGGTGCTGGCCTACAACGCCATGCACGTGGGCGTGGCCGCCGGGGCGTTCCACGCCGCCGGCAGCGCCCCGCAGTTCTGGGGGCTGATCCTGCCGCACGGCCTGCTGGAGCTGACGGCGATCTTCGTGGCCGCCGGCACCGGGCTGCGGCTGGGGTGGGCGCTGGTGTCGCCCGGCGACCGCACGCGTGGCGCGGCGCTGGCCGAGGAGGCCCGCCGTGCCATCGTGATCGTCCTCGGCCTCGTGCTGGTGTTCCTCGTCGCCGGGCTGATCGAGGCCTTCGTCACGCCGTCGCCCCTGCCAACGTGGGCGCGTGTCGGCACGGGCGTGGCCGTCGAGGTCGCCTTCCTCGCCTACGTGATCGGGTACGGCCGGCGGGCGGCCGCCGAGGGCTGGACCGGGGCCGCTGGCGAGGCCCGACGCGGCCCGGCTCAGAGCCGTCCGGTCGCCTTGACGTCGAGGTAGGCGTCGGCCAGCCGGGCGGCCAGCTCGCCGGGTGGGGCGTCGACCACGAGCGCCCCGAGGTTCAACAGCAGCTGGCCCGTGCGATCGCGGGCACGGCGGACCGTCACGGCCCCCGCGGCCCGGTAGGCCTGGTCGGTGTCGGTCGGGGCGGTGGTCCGCCAGTGCTCCACGTCCGGGTCCTGCACCGACCCGACCACGACGAGGTGGCGGCTGAGCAGCAGCGGCAGCGCCGGCACCAGCGTCTCGGCCAGGGCCTCGCTGGCGAGGTCGGTCAGCAGCACCAGCAGGCTGCGGCGGCGCTGCCGGGCCACGGCGACGCCGAAGACGTCCTCGTAGGCGGACTCGGTGAGGTCGGGCTCGAGGTCGAACATGGCCCGCGTGACGCGCGCCAGCTGGCCGCGGTCGCCGCGGGGCGGGACGTGGGCGCGCACGCCGGCGGAGAACGCCAGCAGGCCGGCCCGGTCCCCCAGCCGGGTGGCGACGGTCGTCAGCGCCATCGCCGCGTCCATCGCGTGGTCGAGCCGCGGCACGTCGCCGACCATGCCGGCCATCAGCCGCCCCGAGTCCAGCAGCACCAGCACGTCCTGGTTGCGCTCGGTGCGGTAGGTCCGCACGATCGGCCGGCCCACCCGCGCCGTGGCGGCCCAGTCGACGCGGCGGACCTCGTCGTCGGGCGTGTACTCGCGCAGTGCCTCGAACCGGGTGCCCTGCCCCAGCGCCCGGGCGGACCGCAGCCCGACGTCGAGGATGCGGCCGCGGGTGATCCGCAGCTCGGCCTCGCGCCGCGACCGGAATGCCGGATGCACCTCGACCTCGGCCGGCAGCGAGCGGGTGTGCTGGCGGGTGGCCAGCCCCATCGGACCGGCCACCCGCACGGTCAGCACCGGCAGGGTGAACCGGCCCCGGCGGGTCGGGCGCAGCGTGGTCGACAGCTCCACGGTGTGGCCGGCCCCGACCCGGATCCCGGTCCGGCGGTGCGCCAGCTGCAGCGAGGGGGCGGGGTCCTCGGCGACGTGGAGCGCGACCGGCCAGCGCGACGGGTTCTGCAGCGTCCAGGTCAGCGTGGCCTCGGTGGCCAGCGGCACCACGCGCGGGACGGCACGCGCGGCCGGCACGGCCCACGGGGCCGGGGCCAGCACCGCGTCGACGACGGCCACGAGCAGCACGACCACCACGGCGCCCCACGCCTGGGGGACGATCGCCACCACGACGGCGGCCACCGCCACGACGACGGCCAGCCGGGGCGTGGGCACCGGCACGACCGACGACCACCAGCCACGGGACCCCACGTCGGGCCGTGGCGTCGCGACGGCACGCGGCGGATCGGTCACCGCGGGACGGGCACGGTCGCGAGCACCTGGTCCAGCACGCCGTCGGCGGTACCGCCCTCCAGCTCGACCTCGGGCCGCAGCGCGATGCGGTGCCGGAAGGTCGGCCGGGCGACGGCCTTCACCTCGTCGGGGGTGACGAAGTCCCGGCCGGACAGCCACGCCCAGGCCTTGGCGGCGTGCAGCAGCATCGCGGCCCCGCGCGGCGAGACGCCCAGCTGCACCGACGGCGCCTCGCGGGTCGCCCGTGCCAGCGCGACGATGTACTCGCGGACCGGCGCCTCGGCGGGTACCTGCTGGGCCTCCACGCGCGCGGCCTCGACCACCGCACCGTCGGCCACCTGGACCAGGGCGGACAGGTCGTGTGGGTCCAGGCCGGCGTCGTGGCGGGCCAGGACCTCGGCCTCCTGCTCCTGGTCCGGGTAGCCGACCACGAGCTTGAACAGGAACCGGTCCAGCTGGGCCTCGGGCAGCGGGTAGGTGCCCTCGTACTCGACCGGGTTCTGCGTGGCCATGACGAGGAACGGCCGTGGCAGCGGGTGGGAGGTGCCCTC
>CAZDIF010000351.1:0-3335 GCA_964505365.1 uncultured Actinomycetota bacterium | reverse complement strand
CCCGTCGACGTCCTGGCCGTCTCGGGTGCAGGACGAGCCTGACAGTTCGTAGCCGATCTGCTGTTCCTCGGCGATCGTGTAGTCGCCTGCCGGGAACGTCGCGGTGGCGCCGCTGTCGACCTGGGTGCCATTGACGGTCAGGGGGAAGTCGCCCGGCTGGAGCGTGCCGCCCCAGTTGTTCTCGACCTGCTTGACGACCGTCAGGCCGGCGCCCACCGCCGTGTTGGTGATGGTGCAGATCGAGGTCGCCCCGTTGGCGACGGTGACCTCGGTGGTCTCCTGGCCGTCACAGACCGTGGACGACTGGATGAACGTGCCGTCCGCAAGCAGGGACGAATTGGCTGCGTCGTGCTCGCCGATCGTGTAGGTGTCGGCGTCGACGGTGTGGGTGCCCCAGTCGCTGTCGACCCCGTCGACCGTCGGGACGAAGGCGTCCTCGGTCACGTCGGGGTAGAGGTTCTCGGGGTCGTTGATGACCTTGGTGAGCTCCAGCGCCCCGGGCTCGTCGTTGTTCGTGATGACACAGGTGACGTCGTCGCCCAGGTCGACCGTCGCGGTCTCGCCCGCGTCGGCGTCGTCACAGACGATCGAGTCCTGGGTGTACCCGTCGACCAGCATGGTCTCGGACGGCGTGTACGTGCCCGGGTCCACGGTCGTTGCGACGTTCCAGTCGACGTCGCTGCCGTCGAGGTGGGCCTGGAAGTCGTCCTCGGTGGCGTCGCCGCCGTTGTCGAGGACGATTCCCTTCTCGAGTGTGATCGTCGGCAGGTCCGGCGAGTTGGTCACCGTGCAGGTGGTGGTCTCGTCGGCCTCCACCGTGATGCCTGTCAGCTGGGTCTCGCCGGGTCCGGTGGCCTGGGAGGTCCCATCGTCACAGCTGATCGACTCGATGGTCCAGCCGTCCGGCACGATCTCGGAGACGGCGTAGTCGCTGCCGGCGAACACGTCGTTCTCGGTGAACGATGGCGCCTGCTCCGTCAGCGCCTCGGTCCTGTCGAGCGCCCCTCCGTCACCGGTCAGGGTGACGTCGAAGCTGTCACCGTAGAACGACCCGGTCGTGCTGACCTTCTGAACGACCACAGAGCCACAGTTGGTCAGTCGAGGCTGCTGGCTGGTGAGGACGATGTCCTTGTAGTCCGACTGGTCGGAGTTGCCCGTGGCCGACCCGGGGATGACGCCGGCGAACGTCTCGCACTCTTCTGCGTTCGGGTCGAGGATGCTCAACTCGGTGAGGTTAAGCACGGCCTCACCGAAGAGGCGGTCGTCCGATGTCGAGGCTTCGCCGGCGGGTTCTGGGAGCACGTCAGACGGGCTGACCCCCGATCCGAAGTTCGTGCCGTCGAAGAACCGCAGGATGATGTCGTCGAGGGAATTGCCCTGGAAGTCGAAGTGAACGATGAAGTCGCCCGCCTGACGGTTGGCGAACGGGTTGCAGTCCGCAGCGGAGGTCGTGCAGGCCAAGCCGGACTGTTGGAACTCCCAGTACGCCCCCGAAGAGCCGCCCTTGGCCTCTCGCTCCCATGCCAGGTAGAGGAGGAACTGGCCGTCGACCACCTCCGAGCCCATCCAGATGTTGCACAGGTCGGAGTGCCCGGGGTGGTTGATGTCCGGATTGATCGTGGGGGGCTCGTCAGTGTGGATGACGTTGAGCTTGGTCGAGTCCTCGTTGTTCGGACCGTCATCAGTGCCGGGATTGAGCCGGGGACAGGCATCCGGGAGGTTGATGACATCCCCCGTGTCCAGCGTGGCGTCCGTGGCGTCAAACTGCGAGCCCGGCAGCAACTGTGCGTCCGCCGATCCCACGAACGGGGTCATCATCGTCAGCAGCAGCGACGTGAGCGCGAAGAGAAGCGTGAGTGTGCGAATCGTCGTGCGTGTGGACTGGCTGAGCAGTCTCATCGTTCGGCCCCCTGGAGAGATCCGGTCGTCCGAACGGCCGGTCTCGCCACTGGCTCCCCCCAGAGGTGCGCGTGCCCCACAAGTGCGGTGCCTGCGCGTGGCGACCGAAGTTGCCCCTGGAGTTCTCTGCCTCCGTACCTCGATCAACGATCGAGGGTGCGTTCAGTTATGCGTCCCCGTTGTGTTACTGGTCCCCGCTGACCCCGTACCCCAGATCGGAGACCGACATGAGATTACGTGGTGCGGAAGTCGCTGTCCATCCGTTGCCGGTGGACAGCGCGACTCTTGGATCCAGCGTACGACGGTGCGTGCGCCGGCTACTGGGACTGAGGTCCTTACCTGCCGCCTGATACATCCAGTCCAGGATCCGTGCGCAGAGCCGAAGTGGAGGTCGATGTCCACCCGCTCTGCGACGTGGTTCGCCGCTGGCCACGACGGAGGCCCGCACCGAAGTGCGGGCCTCCTGTCGTGTTGCCCCTCAGGTCACCGGCGCTGGCGCACGGTCACCGACGGTGACCCCGTGGCGAGCAGGATCATCATGCCCAGCCCTGCCATCAGGGCGGCCCACAGGGCCATGGCGGCCGTGTCCAGACCGGTCCGCGGCAGCTCCTTGGCCGCCGGTGCCGGCCGCTCGAACTGCTCACCGGCCACCTCGACCTCCGGCGGGAGGCAGTCCTCGCCGTCGGCGGCGTCCGCGTCGGCCGGGTAGGTGACGGTGATCGGGTCAGTCGTCGGGTTGACCTCGAAGGTCACCGTGACCTCGCCGTTCGCCCAGCCGAAGCCGTCGTCACCTTCCTCCCAGACCTCGCCGTCGAAGACGAAGCCGGGCCAGTCGGTCGCGAACCCGTCCTCGTCGACCTCGGCGCCCGGCCACGGCACCTGGCCGGACAGGCCCTCGACCACGTCGGTGTGCTGCTCGACACCGTCGGCGTCGAACCAGTGGATGGTGATCGTCTCGCTGTCGACGTTCTCGGTGGTGGCCTCGTAGGTCAGGTAGGCGGCGTCTGCGGTGCAGACCGCCTCGGTGGTGGCCGTGATGAGCGGGTCACCAACGATCACGAACGGCTCCTCGCAGTCCGTGTCGACGTCGGCCGTGTCGAGATCCGTGGTTTCCCCTTCGCCGTCAGCGTCGATGGCGACGAGGGTGATGGTCCGGGTACCCGAGTCCTCGCCGAACGTTCCGGACAAGGTGCCGCTGTCACCGGCGAACAGGCCGGTGGCCGAGTCGAGGACCGTGTCGCCCTCGCGGACCTCGAACGTGAACGGGGTGTTGGAGGCGACCTCGTGCTCGCCCAGACCCGCCACCGAGAAGTTGGCTTCCCAGGCGCCGCAGTCGCTGGTCAGCGTCCCGGCGGGGCTCAGCTCGACGGCATTCGGTTCGCAGTCGGTTTCGACCGTGTCCGTGTCGAGTTGGGTCTCGTCACCGGTGCCGTCGT
>CAZDIF010000350.1:0-3357 GCA_964505365.1 uncultured Actinomycetota bacterium | reverse complement strand
ACGTCGTCCCGCCGCAGGCCACCGGCCAGCCGGGGCGGCACGGTGAGCAGCAGGTCGTCCGGCCACAGGGTGGGCAGCATCGACGATCCCTCGACACGGCGGAGCGACCGGTTGACCAGCCAGGTCACCGCCCAGGCCAGCAGGCCGAGCACTCCGAGGCGTCGCATTCCGTGCCGGTCTCCCGATCGAAGGTGGACGGGGGTCGCCATGGTGGTACTACAGTCGAGCACGATGCGAATTCCCGTCAGAGGAGCACCGTCACATGCGCATTCGCAACCTGATCGACGCCCTCAACCCACTGCGCGAGGTCGAGTCCGTCTCCGCCCACTGCGACCTGATGTGCGGGGTCTACAACCCGGCCCAGGCCCGCATCGAGGCCGAGTCGGTGCAGAAGGCCGCGGAGAAGTACCAGGACTCCGACGACGAGATCTTCCGCCAGCGCGCCGTGCAGATCAAGGAGGAGCGCGCGGACCTGGTCAAGCACCACCTGTGGGTGCTGTGGACCGACTACTTCAAGCCGCCGCACCTCGAGGAGTACCCCGAGCTGCACGACCTGTTCTGGAGGGCCACCAAGGCCGCCGGTGACGCCAAGAAGTCGGTCGACCCGGCCGACGGCCAGAAGCTGCTCGACCTCATCGACGAGATCAGCGACATCTTCTGGAAGACCAAGGGCGGCAAGCCCGACTGGATGACCAGCTGAGTCGTTCCACGCTCAATATGCGCCCCGCCACCTCGGCGGGGCGTATTCGTCCCAGCCGGTTGCGGGCTACTCGGTGCTGGCCGGTGGACGGCCCACGCGGAACGGCCGGACCATGGACAGGCCGGCCAGGATGACGCCGATGACGATCCAGTGGACGCCGTCCGCCGCGTTGGTGCCCAGCCACGGGTGAAAGGCATCCGGTTCGATCGTGAAGACGATGCCGACGACCAGCATGAACGCGCCCAGCACCCGCAGGCCCACGCTGTCGGGAGTGCCGGCGACGCCACCCCAGACGATGGCGCCGATCGCCACGCTGACCAGCGCCGCCAGCCGTGTCAGGTGGAACGGGCCGACCGCCACGACTGGTTCGAACAGGTCGAAGTCGGCGAAGCCGGCGCGGGCCAGGCCCACGAGCCCGACGATGATCAGTTCGCCGCCGATGATCCAGCCGGCCCATGCGAGGATGTCGACGCGAGGGCGGTCGTCCACGGGGACGGCCCGCCACTCGGTGCGGTCGCCGCCCGTGGGGCCTCGGTTCTCGCTCACGGGCCCTCCGTCTCGGGTCGACCGCAAGCGTAGGCGAGCCCCGGGTCCGTACGCTGGTGCGATCACCGAGCCGACAACGAGGAAGCCAGCACCGTGCGGCAGGGACGCGTGGACTACCGGATGGCCCGTCGGGCCACCGTCCTCGGCGTGCGCGAGGGACTGACCCCTGTCGACGCCGTCTGCGACGCCCACCCGGACCTCGTGCGGGCCAGCCAGTACATCGGCGACCCGCTGGACGACGACTGCCCCATCTGCGACGCCGACGACACGTTGGCGCAGGTCACCTACGTGTTCCCCTCGTACGGCCCGGCGGCCCGGCGCGGCAAGGCCGTCCCCCGCGACTCGCTGGCGGCCCAGGTGCAGCGCCACGGCGACCTCCGCGTCTACACCGTCGAGGTGTGCCGTGCGTGCCACTGGCACCACCTCGTCGAGAAGTTCGACCTCGTCCCCCGCCGCCGTGGCGCGGTCAGCGGGTAGCGGCCGAAGCGGTCACCGGGGCAGGAACAGCCCGATTCCGGCCATCGCCAGGCCGACCACCAGCAGCGCCTCGCTGCCCTGGCCGTACCAGCCGAACAGGGCGACGATCACGCCGATCACCACCAGCGTCGGTCCCCACAGCCGGCTGGCCTCCGCCAGGTCCTCCTCCTCGCCGCCGGCGTCGACCTGCAGTCGACCGTCGCGGTCGACCCAGGCCGAGGTCGGCGCGTCGAACCAGCCCGGCTGGTGCGTGCCGGATCCCGCGACGACCGCGCGGTCGTCGGGGTCGAGGCTGGCGACGATCCCGTCCCAGTTGACCGCCAGTTCGGCACGGAGGTCGTCGCGGAAGTCGCGGTCCACGAGCACCTCGACGCGGTCGGCGTCCATGGGCAGTGCCTCGTGGGCGATGGCGCGCCGGCTGAGCACGGCCGTCACCCGTTCGGCGACCAGGGGGTGGAAGGTGCCGAGCAGTCGGTCGACCCGTGGCGGCAGCGCCTCGCCGTCGGGGACCAGGGGCACGCCGCAGGACGCGCACACCTCGGCCTTCTCGGTGTACTCGTCGTGGCAGCTGGGGCAGACTGGCATGGCGCGAAGGTAGGCCACCGCCGGCCCGCGACTCACCAGGGGCGCTCGGGACGGTGCGGCCGCTGCACCGGCAGCTGCTGGGTCCGCTCGGGGTCCGGGTGCGGCTCGGTGTCCGGTCCCGGGCCGGGACGCGGCTCGGTGTCGACGGTCGGTCGCGGCATCATCGGCTGGGGCGCGGCCTCCATGATCCGGTAGCTCGGCAGCGCCTCGGGATGGTGGTCGCGAAGCCATGCCAGCAGCCCCTCGCGCAGCTCGCAGCGCAGGTTCCAGACCCCGGTCGAGTCCGAGGCGGTGACCACCCCGCGAACCTGGATGGTGGTCTCGGTCGTGTCGATGACCTGCAGGCTGGCGATGTCGCCGTCCCACAGCGGGCTGGCGTCGACCCGCCGGTGGAACTCCGTGCGCATCAGGCCGACGGGTGTGCGGTGGTCGAGGTGCCACACGACCGCGCCGATGATCTGCGTCGAGTCCCGGGTCCAGTTCGTGAACGGCGTCGACACGAAGTACGAGGTCGGCAGCACCAACCGCCGGCGGTCCCACGTCCGCACCACCACGTACGTCAGCGAGATCTCCTCGACGTTGCCCCACTCGCCCTCGACCACCACGACGTCGTCGAGCTTGATGGGCTCGGCGATCGCGATCTGGATCCCGGCGACGACGTTGCCGAGCGCCGCCTGGGCGGCGATGCCGGCCACGAGACCCAGCACACCGGCCGACGCCAGCAGCGAGGTCCCCAGCGACCGGGCCGTGTCGAAGGTCAGCAGTACCGCCCCGAGGGCCACCATCACGATGCCGGCCACCGCCAGGCGCCGGATGAGCACGACCTGGGTCTGCCGGCGGCGAATGCGGGGCGCGGCGGCGAGGTCGGTGAGGTCGAGTCCCGACAGGATCGTCACCTCGACCGCGATCGCCAGCTGGGTCGCCCACCAGGCCGCAGCAAGGATGGCGGCGATCTGCAGGCCGTGCTGGAGCGTCGCCTCGAACCCCTCGGGCAGCTCCGTGAACGGCAGCGAGGCCAGCAGCGCCAGGAGCGTCGTCGTGGCCAGCGC
>CAZDIF010000349.1:0-3377 GCA_964505365.1 uncultured Actinomycetota bacterium | reverse complement strand
ATGGACGAGATCCTGGTCGCCGACTTCATGGTCTTCCACGAGGCCGTCACCAGCCGGCCCTACGACCTGGTCGTCGGCGACGAGGCCTGGGAGATCGACTACTTCCTCCACGAGAACCCCGAGCTGAAGACCTTTGCCTACGCCTGGTCCACCGACTTCGTCGGGTGGCTGCCCATGCCGGACGGCGGCGAGCACGAGGCATTCCTCACCGCCGACTACAACGCCGAGATGATCGAACACATCGCCCGCCACCCCCGGGTGCGCGACGTCGCCCAGTTCGTCGGCAACCCCGACGACATCGTGGACGAGCGGTTCGGTGCGGACCTGCCGCTCATCCGCGAGTGGACCGAGGCCCACTACACCTTCCCCGGGTACGTCACCGGGTTCGACCCCGCCGCCCTCGGCGACCGGGACCAACTGCGCGCCGAACTGGGCTACGGCGAGGGTGAGCAGGTCTGCATCGTGACCGTGGGCGGATCCGGCGTGGGCCGTGACCTGCTGCAGCGAGTGATCGATGCCTTCCCGGAGGCGAAGCGGCAGGTCCCGGCCCTGCGGATGGTCGTCGTGGCCGGTCCCCGGATCGACACCGACCAGTTCCCGGACCGGGACGGGCTCGAGGTCCGCGGGTACGTCCACGGGCTGCACCGGCACCTGGCTGCCTGCGACCTCGCGGTGGTGCAGGGCGGGCTGACCACCTGCATGGAGCTGACCGCGTCACGGACCCCGTTCGTGTACCTGCCGCTGCGCCACCACTTCGAGCAGAACTTCCACGTCCACCACCGCCTGCGCAACCACCGGGCGGGGCGGCGGCTCGACTACGACGAGGCGACGCCGGACCACCTCGCCGAGGTCATCGCCGCCGAGATCGGCCGGACGGTCGACTACCGCCCGGTCGAGACCGACGGGGCCGAGCGCGCCGCGGCCACGCTCGCCGCGCTGCTGTAGGGACGGCGAGCGGCGGGGTTCGCGCCGTCGCACACCGCGAATTTGTCAGACGACCAACAAGGAGGAGATCCCTCATGAGCTCCCACGCAACGGACACCACGAACCGGGACGTGCAGGTCGCGCCCTCCGCGGTCGGCCGTGCGGCCGCCCTGGCCTACGGCGTGGTGGTCTACGCCCTGTTCCTGGCCACGTTCACCTACGCGATCCTGTTCGTGGAGGGCCTGCTCGTGCCGAAGGGCATCGACGACGGCCCGACGACCGGCACCGCCGCGGCCATCGGGATCAACCTCGTGCTGCTGACGGTGTTCGCGCTGCAGCACTCGGTCATGGCCCGTCCGTGGTTCAAGCGCTGGTGGACGCGGTTCGTGCCACGGGCGGTCGAGCGCAGCACCTACGTGCTGTTCGCCACGGCCCTGCTGGCCCTGCTCGTCTGGCAGTGGCGGCCGCTCCCGGAGGTGGTCTGGAGCGTGGACGCCCAGCCGTGGCGCGGCCTCGTGTACGCGACCTCGTTCGGCGGATGGGGCCTGCTGCTGCTGTCGACGTTCGCGATCGACCACTTCGACCTGTTCGGGCTGCGGCAGACCCTGCGCCACTGGGCCGGGCGGGACCAGACCTCTCCGGCCTTCCAGACGCCCCTGCTCTACCGGGTGGTGCGCCACCCCCTGTACCTGGGCTTCATCATCGCGTTCTGGGCGGCGCCGACGATGACCGCCGGGCACCTGCTGTTCGCCGCCGTCACGACGGCATACATCCTCGTCGCCATCCAGTTCGAGGAGCACGACCTCGTCGCGGCCTTCGGTGACCGGTACCGCGCCCACCGCGCCCGCACCCCGATGCTCGTGCCGGGGCTGCGGCGACGGCCGCGGTGAGGGGTCAGGGCGCCTAGAACGGCACCGGATCGGTGGGCTGGCGCCCGTCCTCGCCGAGCAGCGCGTCGCGCCAGCCGGCCACCCGGGCCGCGGTCGCGGTTCCCGGTGCGCGCAGCATCGCCTCGACGGCGTCGTCGGAGGGCGCGGTCGCCCAGCGGGTCCGGGAGACCCGTTGGGCCGGGATCCCGAGGGCATCCGCCCACGCGTGCACGACGAGGTCGGCCGACGCGGCGGTGCCGATGCGGAGCACGACGCGGAGGTCCTCGGCCCGTGCGCCGGCGTGCTCGATCAGCCAGCGGGCCACGAGCCGGCCCACGTCCCGGTCGCGGACCCGGACCACCAGCGCATGCGCATCGACCTCGGCGGTGCCCACGGTCAGTGCCAGCCCGCGGACGAAGGCAGGGTCGGACAGCCGGGCGGGTGCCTCGTCGAAGGCGGCGGCACGGGCGTGGCGGAATGCCTCGCGGCGGCGCTGGAGCTGGTCCTCGTCTGCGGTGTCGTCCCGGTGCGAGGCGATCGCCCGGAGCGCGGGACGGGGGCGGCGCCGCGCCGTCCCCAGGTCGCCGACCCAGGTCCGCACCACGAGTTCGTCCACCCCGAGCTGCCGTGCGATCCGGTCGACCGAGAGGCCGCCGCGACGCAGCGCGCGGGCGCGCGCCGACCGGGGGTCGTGAGGGTCGTCGAGGTCGTCGGGCACCTCGTCGTCGGGCGCGTCGTCGGGCGCTTCCACCACGGTCAGGTCCGGCACGGTGTCCGGGGCGACGAGCCGCCGGGCACGCGGCGTCAGCCGGTACGGGACCGGTTCGTCCGGGTCGTGGTCGAGCGGCAGCGCCGGCTGGGTCGGGTCGTCGTGCACGGGACACCTCCTCCGACGGGGCGGGGCAACGGGCGGCAGGTGGTCCTGCCACGGTGCTCACACCGTACGGAGGGGGTGTGACATCCCTCGTGGGGCCTACTCGCGCAGGTAGCCCTCGAGGACGTCCGCGTACGAGGGGTGGCGCAGCTTGGCCAGCGCCTTGGCCTCGATCTGGCGGATCCGCTCGCGCGTGAGGTTGAGGTCGTCGCCGACCTCCTCGAGGGTGTGGGGCTGGACACCGTCCAGCCCGAAGCGCTGCTCGAGCACCTGCCGCTCGCGCGGGCTGAGCTCGCCCAGCAGGCGCCGCAGGTCGGTCTTGAGCGCCTGCGCGCTGGCAGCGTCGATCGGGGCGATCGCGCTGGTGTCCTCGATCAGCTCGCCCATCACCCCGTCGCCGTCCTGGCCCACCGGGGCGTCCAGCGAGGTGGGGTCGACCTGCAGCTGGCGGAACTCCTCGAGCCGCTCGACCGGGACCTGGGCCTTGGCGGCGACCTCGTCGATCGTGGGCTCGCGCCCGAGCTCCTGGATCAGCTGCCGCTCGATCCGCTTGATCTTGTTCATCGTCTCGACGAGGTGGACCGGGATCCGGATCGTCCGGGACTGGTCCGCGATCGAGCGGCTGATCATCTGGCGGATCCACCACGTCGCGTACGTCGAGAACTTGTAGCCGCGCGTGTAGTCGAACTTGTCGACGGCCCGCATCAGCC
>CAZDIF010000348.1:0-3384 GCA_964505365.1 uncultured Actinomycetota bacterium | reverse complement strand
GCCACCGGCGAGGGGATCTCGGTGTCGACCTTGTCGGTCGAGATCTCCACGATCGGCTGGTCCACCTCGACGGTGTCGCCGACCTCGACCAGCCAGGCCGTGATCACCCCTTCAGTGACGGACTCGCCGAGCTGGGGAAGCTGGACCTCTTCGGCCACGATGGGGTCTCCTGGACGTCGATGTGCGCTGGGTCCCGAACGTAGTCGAGCATCAAGGTCCACGTTGCCGACGTCGAGGCGACGACGCCGACGGCGGACCACGAGCACGACGTCGGCCACCAGGACCACGAGGACCACCGCGGCCAGCGCCACGAGACCACCGTCGAGCGGGCCCACCCTCGCGTCCTCCTGGCTGTCGCGTCCATCCCGGCCGCGACGCTACATCCACGGTGCGCAGGGTGTAGGAAGGGCGCGCCCGGTAGCGTCGAAGCAGCATGTCCCGCGTCTACCTCGACCACGCCTCGTCGTGGCCGCCGCGTCCGGAGGCGGCCCGTGCCCTCGCCGACGCCCGCACGGTCGCGTGGGCCGACCCGGAGCGCCACCACGCGGAGGCGCGTGCGGCCGCGGACCTGCTGGGCCGCGCGAACGAGACCGTCGCCGAGCGGCTCGGCGGCCGCGCCGAGGACGTCGTGTGGACGGCGTCCGGCACCGAGGCGGTCGTGCTCGCCGTCGCCGGGTCCGCGCTGGCGGCCGCGCGCCGTGGCGACCCTCGCCGCCACCTCGTCGTCTCCGCCGTCGAGCACTCCTCGGTCCTGGCGACGGCGCGTCGGCTCGAGGCCGAGCACGGCTTCCGCGTCGACGCCGTCCCGGTCGACGGCGCCGGCCGGGTGGACCCCGACCGGGTCGCGGAGCTGCTCGGCCCGGACACGCTCGCGGTGCACCTGCAGCACGCCAACCACGAGGTCGGCACGCTGCAGCCCACCCACGAGGTGGCCGCGCTCTGCCGCGCCCACGGGGACGTGCTCCTGCACGTCGACGCCTGCCAGACCGTGGGCCAGCTGGGCGTGACGCTGGACCAGCTCGGCGCCGACCTCCTCACCGCGTCCGGTGCCAAGTTCGGCGGGGTCGCGGGCACGGGCTTCGTCCTGCTGGGGCCGCGCGGACGGCTGGCGCCGGTCGTGGAGGGCGACGACCGGCAGCGCGGACGACGGGCCGGGCGGCTCGACGTGCCGGCGGTCGCCGCGACGGCCGTGGCCCTTCGTGTCGCGGGCGAGGCCATGGAGGCCGAGCGCTCCCACCGCGAGCTGCTGCGTCGCCGCCTGCGCGACGGGTTCGCCGCCGTCGAGGACGTCCAGGTCCACGGCCCGCTGGCGGAGGCCCACCCGGGGATCGTGGCCGCCAGCGCGCTGTACGTCGACGGGGAGGCGCTGGTGGCCGAGCTCGACCGGCGCGGCTTCGCCGTGCACTCCGGCTCGTCCTGCGCCACGACCTCCGGGGAACCCTCCCACGTCCTCGTGGCCATGGAGGCGCTCACCCACGGCCACGTCCGGGTCAGCGTCGGGCCCGACACGACCGAGGCACAGGTCGACGACCTGCTGGCCGCCTGGGGCGAGGCCGTGGCCCACCTGCGTCGCCAGACCACCGGGGCCCGCACGTGAGCAACACCACCGAGCCGATCCGGACCGTCGACGCGCGGGGCCGTCGCTGCCCGCAGCCGGTCATCGAGCTGGCCGCCGCCATCGCCGACGTGGCGCCCGACGCCGTCGTGGACCTGCTCGCGGACGACCCGGCTGCCCGGGTGGACGTCCCGGTCTGGTGCCGGATGCGGCGGCACCGCCTGCTCGCCCTCGACGAGGACGACGACGGCGTGCTGCACTTCCGGGTGCAGCGGACGGGCCCCTCGTGACGACCGGATGGCGCACGCCGTCGTGCGATCGTCGTACGAATCGACGGCGATTCCCCGCCATGGTGTACCGGCCCCCAGAACTGGTCTAGAGTGCGCAGCGCACGGAAACGTGCAGCATGCAACGACCCCGGAGTTCCCCCGTGCTCCGGGGTCGTTGCGCCGTTTCGGGCCCGTACGTGCACCCAGGGTGGTGCCAGCACGGTGGTCTCGGACCCGGAGGTGTCAGTGGACGGGTGGCTGCTGGTGCAGCGCGAGGACGCACCGCAGGCGGACCGGGACCGGGTGGCCGCCCTCGCGTCCGCGCTCGGGGACGAGGCCGAGGTGCGGCCCACGGGCAGCGTCGACGATCTCGATGACGCCATCGGTGGGCTCGACGGGCGCACGCTCGTGGTCTGTGGCGGCGACGGCTCGATGCACCTGGCCGCCAACCGGCTGCACGCCCTCGGCCGCCTCGACGACGTGACCGTGGCGCTGTACCCGGCCGGGACGGGCAACGACCTCGCCCACACGCTGGACCTGCCCGCCGCGCCCGACCGGATGGCGGGGCTGCTGCGTGACGGCGCGCCGGCCGGCCTGGACCTGCTGCGGGTGGGCGACCGCGCCGTGGCCGTCAACGCCGTGCACGCCGGCGTGGGCGTGGAGGCGGCCGAGCGCAGTGCCGACCTGCCCGACGACCTCGGCGCCCTCGCCTACCCGCTGGGCGCCGTGCTGGCCGGGTTCCGGGCCGAGGGGTTCGCCGTCCGCGTCGAGGTCGACGGCTGCGCCCTCGCCCCGGATGACGGCGACGACACGCTGATGGTGCTGGTCATGAACGGCCGGACGATCGGCGGCGGGCACCACGTCGCACCCGAGGCCGACCCGTCCGACGGGCACCTCGACGTGGTCGTCTGCCACGCGACGGGACTGGGGGCCCGGGCGGCCTTCGGCGTCGCCATCACCCGCGGGACCCACCTCGACCGGCCCGACGTGGCGGTGGGACGCGGCACCACGGTCGTGCTTCGCGACACCGCGGTCACCCTCAACGTCGACGGCGAACTGTGGGTGGACGAGCCCGTCGTGGACCTGGAGGTCGGCATCCTCCCCGGGGCGCTGACCATCCTGCGGTCGGCCGTCCCGGGTGACACGTGAACGGGCACCCCGTGCGGGGTGCCCGTGACGTGGGGGAGGACTCGTCCTAGAAGGTGGCGCTGTCCCCGCAGGCGCAGGAGCCGGAGGAGTTGGGGTTCTCGATGGAGAAGCCCGATGCCTCGAGCGACTCCTTCCAGTCGATGACCGCCCCGTGCATGTAGGGAGCGGACATCTGGTCGACGCGGATCGTGATGCCGTGCTGCTCCTCGATGACGTCGTTGTCCAGCACGCGGTCGTCGAAGAACAGGGCATAGCGGAAACCCGCGCAGCCACCGGCCTGCACGGCGACGCGCAGGGCGATGTCGTCAGCCTCGTCCGCGTCGGAGAGGAAGCCGCGCACCTTCTCGGCGGCGGTTTCGGTCAGGGTGATCACGTTCGTCGTCTCGACCTGGGTGTCGGCGCTCACGTGGG
>CAZDIF010000347.1:0-3397 GCA_964505365.1 uncultured Actinomycetota bacterium | reverse complement strand
ATGGGCTCGCTGGACGCCATGCGCGCCGGGTCCGCCGACCGCTACTTCCAGGGGGCCGACGCCGACGAGCGCCCCGCCGGCCGTCCCGAGCCGACCAAGCTCGTGCCCGAGGGGGTGTCGGGGCTGCTGCCGTACCGGGGCCCGCTGTCGGACGTCACGGCCCAGCTGGTGGGCGGCCTGCGCTCCGGCATGGGCTACCTCGGCGCCCGGACGCTGGCCGAACTGCGCGAGCGCGCCGCCTTCGTCCGCCAGTCCGCGGCGGGCGCGGCCGAGTCGCACGTGCACGACCTCGACATCGTGCACCAGTCCCCGAACTACGAGACCCCCAACCGCTCCCGCACCTGAGACTGCCCCGGCCGGTCGCCGGGCACATGGCACGTGACGGCGGCGAGGTCGTCGTCGGCTGGTTCAGCGCAGCATCGCCGCCGCGGTTCGACGGGCCCGCCAGTGCTTGAACCGGAGCCTGCCGCGGCGCACCATCTTCCATGCCGCGGTGAGGACGATGGCGCCCAGCACGATCAGGAGCAGGGCCAGGGCGCCGGCCAGCCACGGGTACGTGACCGCGAACCACACCATGCCCGCGACGGCGACGTCCTCCGTGATGCTGACGGCGATGTTCGTCACGGGCTCGGGGGAGGTGTTGATCGCCATCCGGGCACCGGCCTTGGCCGCATGCGAGGCCAGTGCGGTCGCACCCGCGACCCCGCCGCCGAACAGCTGCGACAGGTCCTCCCCGGCCAGCTCACCCCCGATCATCGCCGCGCCGAGTGGCCGGATCACCGTGTGGACGGTGTCCCACATCGAGTCCACGTACGGGATCTTGTCGACGAAGAACTCCAGCAGGTACATGGCGCCGGCGATGCCGAGGACCCAGGGCTGCTGCAGGAGCTCCGGGGTCGAGGCAATGTCGAAGCGGCCCAGCAGCCCCAGCAGCAGTGCCGTGCCGTAGAGGTTCACACCCGACGCCCACCCGGTGCCGAGGATCGTGCCCACGAGCGCATCCATCAGCGTCGCGTCCCTTCGTCTCCCCCCGGCATGCGGGGCACCGTAGCGGGACGGATCAGATCGTGGTGGCGTCCTGCCGCCAGGCCACCAGCGCGTCGAGGATCATCGCCACGCCGTCGTCGTCCACGCTGGGCCCGACGAGGTGGGCGGCCTCACACACCTCGGTGTGGGCCTGCCCCATCGCGATCGCCGTGCCCGCGATGGCGAACATCGCCAGGTCGTTGCCCGCGTCGCCGATGGCCACGACGGATGCCAGGGGCACGTCGAGGTGTCCCGCCGCCGCGGCGACGGCGGCCCCCTTGTCGACACGGCGGTCGGTGGCGTTGACGTAGGTGATCCCCGGCGTGACCGGGGATCCCGCGGGGCCCGCGGCCAGGCCCGCACCCGCCAGGGCGTCCACCAGCTCGTCGACCGGGTCGTCGCCGAAGAGGGCGTAGGTCGCCTTCAGCACGGGCTCGTCCACGTCAGCGACGTCGGTGACGACGCCCAGCGGTTCGTGGCCGAGCAGCTCCCAGTGCGGCCGGGCGCGTTCGTCCCAGCGGGACACGAGGAAGCCGTCCTCGACGTACAGCTCGACGTAGAGGTCCAGCGTGTCGGCGAGCTCGAGGACGGCCTCGACGCCCGCGGCCGGCAGTGGCCACGACGCCACCGTGCGGCGAGCGGCCCGGACCTCGGCGCCGTTGTGCAGGACGTGCGGGCCCGGCAGCGGCAGCCGGTCCCAGAGCGGGCTCACGGCCAGCCGCATCCGGCCCGAGGCGAAGCCGACGCGCAGTCCCGCATCGGCGGCTCGCGCCGCCGCCGCGACCACCGCGTCGGTCGGCGAGCCCGAGGTGCCGACGAGCGTGCCGTCGACGTCCGCGACCACGTAGGCGGGCGGGTCGGGATCCCAGCGGTCGAACCGTCCTCCGGGGAGGAAGCCCTCGGGAAGCGGCCGGGTCACCCGAGCGCCTTCACGTCCCCGAACTTCTCTTCATAGTTGGACAGGTTGGTGTTCAGGGCCCGCAGCACCTGGGCGACCATCGTCGGGGCGATCCGCACCCGGCTGGTCACCTCGGCGTTCACGACGCCCTTCTCGCCGGACGGCAGCAGCTGGCAGAAGTCGAGCGTGAAGTCGTGGGGGCCGTGGTTGACCACGAGGAAGTTCGCGTACTCGCCATGCTTGAGGTCGTCGTCGACCACCACGCGGATCTGGGTCTGCTGGCGTGGCTGGCCCTCGTCGGGCTGGTCGCTCATCGTGCGGCTCGTCTCGTCGGGTGCGTGGTCGAGGCTAGCCACCGCGGACCGCGGCGCCGACGGTCGCCGTGTGGCAGGCTGGCGTTCGCCACCGACGACGAGGAGGACGGGCGTGCGATGGTCCGAACAGGTCTCGGCCACGACCGGGATCGAGGCATGGGACCGGCAGGAGACCGACCTGGTGCTCGACCTGGCCCGAGACGTGGCCCATGGCACCGAGCGGCGGTTCGCGCCACTGACGGCGTACGCCGTCGGCGTGGCGGTCGGTGCCCGGCTCGGTGAGGCCGCCGCCACCGCGGCGGGGCGCCACGAGGTCCTGTCGACCCTGGTCGCCGACCTCGTCGAGGCCACCGGGGGCATGGAGCCGTCCACCGGCGACTGAGGGCAGCACCCGCTCTCGATGGACAGGTGACCGGGGTTGTTCGGCCACGACGGCGGGATCGGCACCTACGGTTGGGTTGGTCCGTGCTGCTTCAGCCCCGGAGCCCCATGGCCATCGCCGATCCACCCATCGCCGTGCGGCGCGCCGTTCGCCAGGACGTCGCCGACCTCGCGCGGCTGCATGCGGCCGGGCTGCCCGACGGATTCTTTGCCCGCCTCGGTCCGGCGTTCCTCGCCGCGTACCTGCGCACGTTCCTCGAGGGCCCTGACGGCGTGGCCCTCGTGGCCCGGGACGGGGACGAGGTCATCGGGTTCGTGGTCGGGGCCACGCGGGCACGGCAGCACTCGCGCTGGATGGTGCGGCGCCGTGGTCTGCGGCTCGCGTGGCGGGCGATGCTCGCGATGCTCGTCCGGCCGGCGGTCCTCGTGACCTTCCTGCGCACCCGGTTTGGCCGCTATGTCCGCGGGCTCGTTCGTCGGCTGGTCCCACGACCGGTCACCGGGCCTCCGGATGGCGGCCGCGAGGACCTCGCCGTCCTCCTTCACGTGGTCGTGGACGTGGACGCCCGGGGCCGGGGCGTCGGTGGGACGCTGGTTGAGCGATTCGTCGACGAGCTGCGGGATCGGGGGGTCAGCGAGGTGCGGCTCGTGACCGACGCCGACGAGGGCGCCGGGGCCCTGTACCGGCGGCTGGGGTGGACGCGGCTGAGGGACCGTCGCCGGGACGACGTCGTGCTCGCCGAGTACGCCTACGTCGTGGACCCGGACCAGCCATGAG
>CAZDIF010000346.1:0-3404 GCA_964505365.1 uncultured Actinomycetota bacterium | reverse complement strand
CGCAGGAGCGCATCGACGACCACCTGCTCGACGCGGGCACCCTCAACGAGGGCGGGCGGATCGTCTGCGTCTCCTCGATGTCCGGGATCGCCGGCAACCGAGGCCAGACCAACTACGCGACCTCGAAGGCCGGGGTCATCGGCCACGTCGAGGCGTTGGCGGAGCGTGTCGCCCCCACCGGGGCCACCATCAACGCAGTGGCGCCCGGGTTCATCGAGACCGAGATGACCGACGCCATGCCCTTCGGGCCCCGCGAGGTCGGCCGGCGGATCTCCAGCCTCGGCCAGGGCGGGCTGCCCGTCGACGTCGCCGAGACGATCGCCTTCTTCGCCGCCCCGGACAGCACGTGGGTCAACGGCACGACGCTGCGCGTCTGCGGCCAGAACATGCTGGGTGCCTGACGACCGGACCGATTCGCAAGGAGCCACGATGAGCATCGTCGAGGTCGACGAGGCACCCAACCTCACCGCCCTGCTGGCGAAGGCCGCGGCGACCAGCTTCGGCCGCGGTGGCGACGAGCTGCCCGACACGGAGTTGCGGCGCACCGGCGTCGCGATCGAGCGTGACCACGTCGCCGCCTACGCCGAGGTGTGCGGCTTCCCCGTCGGGGACACGCTGCCGGCGACCTACCTGCACCTGCTCGGCTTCCCGCTGTCCGTGCAGCTGATGGCGGACCGGTCGTTCCCGTTCCCGCTGGCCGGGTTGGTGCACGTGCGCAACCGCATCACCCAGCACCGGCCCGTGGCGGCCGACGAGGTGGTCGACGTGACCGTGCACCTCGCCGATCTGCGTCCCCACCCCAAGGGCCGGCAGTTCGACGTCGTGGCCGAGGTGGCCGCCGACGGCGGGCTTGCCTGGTCGTCGCGGTCCACGTACCTGAAGCGCGGTCGCGGCGAGGAGGGCGCCGAGGATGTGAGCGGTGCCGCCGCCGTCGACGTGGCCGCCCTGCCCTTCACGGCGCAGTGGCGCGTCCCGGGCGACATCGGCCGTCGCTACGGCGCGGTGTCCGGTGACCGAAACCCGATCCACATGTCGTCGCTGGCGGCCCGGGCGTTCGGGTTCCCGAAGGCGATCGCCCACGGCATGTGGACCAAGGCCCGCTGCCTCGCGGCCTTCGAGGGGCGGCTGCCGGACGCGTTCGAGGTGGACGTGCAGTTCAAGCTGCCGATCCTGCTGCCGGCGACGGTCCACCACGCCACGCGGGCCGACGGCGAGGGGTGGCAGTTCGCGGTCCGCAGCCGCTCGGGCAAGCCGCACCTGGCCGGGACGATCGTCCCGGCCTGACGACATCGGCCCCGTCGGCGCCTCACCGGCGACTACGGTGGCGCGCCGATCATCGCCCAGGGGAGACGTCAGGCATGTCCGACACGCCACAGGCCGGGTGGTACCCGGATCCGGAGGACTCGACGCAGCAGCGCTACTGGGACGGCCAGCAGTGGACGGACCACCGGGCGCCGCTGTCCGGCGCCGGCCAGCAGCCGTCGTCATCCACGCCCTCCTACGGCGAGGGCCAGCAGCCGGCGTGGGGCGCGGGTGGCCAGCAGCCGTCGTACGGCGGCTACCAGCCCGCCGGGCCCACCGGTGTCCAGAACAACCAGAAGGCCATCTGGGCGCTCGTCCTGGGCATCCTGTCGTTGGTCTGCTGTGGGTTCGTCACCGGCATCCCGGCGATCATCCTCGGGCGCAACGCCAAGCAGGAGATCGCCGCCTCCGGCGGTGCCCAGTCCGGCGAGGGGATGGCCCAGGCGGGCTTCATCTGCGGGATCATCGGGACCGTGCTCGCGGTGATCGGGATCATCTTCTACGTGATCGCCATCGCGACGATCGGCATCGATGCCGGGTTCGACACCGGCGGGTTCTGACGTGGAGGCCGGGCGGCGGTGGCTCGCTCCCGCGGCGCTGGGCGCCGCCGGTGTCGCCGCCGTGGCCACCGTCGCCGTCCTCGACCCCAACGAGGCCGGCCACTACCCGACGTGTCCGTTCCTGGCGACGACCGGGCTGTACTGCCCCGGGTGCGGCACCCTGCGGGCCGTCCACGCGTTGACCCGGGGCGACCTGGCCACCGCCGTCGACCTCAACGTGCTGACCGTCGTGCTGCTGCCGGTGCTGGTCGTCGGATGGGTGCTGTGGCTCGCCCACACGCTGGGACGCCGCCCCACCGCACCGGACCTGCCATCGTGGGCCGGCCCCGCCATGGCCGTCGTCGTGCCGGTGTTCCTCGTGGTCCGCAACCTGCCGTTCGGCAGTGCCCTGGCACCCTGACGCCATCACGGCACGTGGTCGGTGAGCCAGCGGTGCACGGGCAGCTGCTGGGCCCAGCGGCGCACGCACCAGCCGACGAACCGGGACGAGGCCAGCACGCCCGGATGGGGCAGGTCGTCGGCGGCCCACAGGGCGGTGTGGCACAGCAACGCCTGCCGCTGCGGGTCGTCGCTGGCCACGTCGCGAGGCCCGGTGGCGAGCGTCCGCCCGTGCACCGACCAGCCGGCGGCGGACACCTCGTCGACGGCCAGCACCAGCTCACCGCCGGCGGGCCCGACCACGGCCTGCCGATAGGAGGCCAGCCGGGTGCGGTCGAACGAGCGCGCACCGGCACCGACGGTGACGTGGTCCGGGTGCACCCGCAGGAACAGCACGGAGGTGGCGGAGGAACGATCGCCCTCCCAGAAGAGCAGCCCCACGTGGTCGCGGTACAGCGCCCGGTCACGGCCAAAGCGCACGTCCTGCCGGGGATGCAGGATCGACCCGTGCACCCGGGGCTCACCCGTCAGCCCGGGGGACAACTCGGCCAGCCGTGGCACGGCCTGCTCGACGAAGGCCCGGGCCGGGGCGAGCCAGTGGGCCTCGTAGCGGTCGCGGTTGTCGGCGAAGAACTCGCGGTCCGGGGTCGCGGCGAGGTCGCGCAGGAACGTGAGGGTGTCCGGGTCGAAGCCGGCCATGGGGGCCTCCTCGGGTCGACGGCAGCCAGACCCCACAGTCTGGAGGTCCCGCCGGCCTCCCGGGAGCGTTGTCCACAGGCCCCGGCCACCGCCCCTACTTGAGGTGCTCGCCCTTCTGTGCGTACCGCTTGCGGCGGAAGACGTCGGTGCGGGCGGACGCGACCCGGTCGAGGATCAGCAGCCCCTCGAGGTGGTCCAGCTCGTGCTGCATCGCGCGGGCCTCGAACCCCGTGCACTCGACCACCCGGTCCTCCCCGTCCGGGGTGCGCCCGCGGACGACGACCTCGGTGGCCCGGCGCACGTCGCAGGTCCAGTCCGGCACCGACATGCAGCCCTCGCGCTTCAGCTCCGACCCGGCCGCGACCAGCAGCTCGGGGTCGAACAGCACCACCAGGCCGTGGTTGCCGGCCGGGGGCTTCTTCATCACCGACACGTCCAGGGCGAACGCCCGCAGCGGCACGCCGA
>CAZDIF010000345.1:0-3418 GCA_964505365.1 uncultured Actinomycetota bacterium | reverse complement strand
GGTGATGGCGTTCGCCGAGGTCCAGTGTCGCTCACGAACATGAGCTACTGCCAAGCGGTGAGTGCAGCTGCTCCTCGTTGAAGGGCTGGCCACTATGCGGGCTGAGCCCGTCTCCGCGAAGGTGTCGAACAGCAACCGGACGGCCTGCTGTGCGCCGACGTTGCGGGGAGCACGCGGGAGCGAGGCCCGCCACGTCACCGCTGAGCGAGACGCGCTCCGAGGTCCCGGACGACTTCGAGGAGCAGGTCGATGTCCTCGCGGGTGGTTCGCCAGTTGATGATGACAGCCCGTAGCGCGCGCCGGCCGTCGTATACGGTCGTGCCGACATATACCCGGCCGTCGGCGAGCACCGCGTCGCCCACCCTACGGTTGAGGTCGTCGAGTCCCTCGTCGGTGTGGCCGCGAGGTCGATACCGGAAGCACACCACGTTCAACGGTGGCTCCATGAGCAGCTCAAGGTCCGGCGCGTCCCCAACCCGGGCGGCGAGGTAGTCGGTCACGTCGAGGCAGTGTTCAACCAGCTGCTGGTAGCCGCGCTGACCGTAGGCATTCAACGTGGCCCAGACCGTCATGGACCGTGCGCGGCGGGACATCTGGGGCCCGAGGTTGCCGTACTCAGGCGAGGCATCGTCCAACTGCCCGATGTAGTCGGCCGAGGCACTGAAAGACGACGCGAGCCAGGTCCCATCGGCTACGAACGCGAACCCGCAGTCGTGGGGGATGTTCAGCCACTTGTGCCCGTCCGCGGCGACCGAGTCGGCTCGCTCGATCCCTTCGGTCAGCGCAGCGACGCGCGGCGTCGTCCGGGCGAACAGTCCGAAGGCAGCGTCGACGTGCATCCAGACTCCGTAGGCCTCGGCGAGATCTGCGACTGCTCCGAGGGGATCGAACGCTCCGGTGTTGGCTGCCCCGGCGCAAGCCACGATGACGGCCGGTTCGCCCCCGAGGGCCCGCAGGTCTTCCTCCAGAACGTCGAGGGCCAGACTCTCATCAACATCCGGCCTGGACACGGTGGTGATGCTGGATCGGCCGATCCCCAGCATCGCGAGTGACTTGCCCACGCTGGGGTGTGCGTGGCCCGCAGCGAACACCTGCAGTTCAGGCAGCCCCGATGTCCCGTCACGGGCCACGTCCGTGCCGTGACGCTGCCCCCACCATTGCCGTGCCGCGGCCAGACCGACGAGGTTGGCCATCGTGCCGCCGGTCGTCAGTACTCCCGACCAGCTCGAGGGCAGCTCGAACAGCTCCTTCAGCCAGGCGAGACTCAGATCCTCCAGGCGTGCCGCCAGCGGCGAGGTCACCGGGTTGTAGGCATTCTGATCCAGCACGCTGACCCACCAGTCCGCCGCCAACGCAGCCGGTGTGACACCCCCGATCACGAAGTGGAAGAACCGCGGTCCGACCGAACCGATCGATGCCGCTGTGCCCACCTCCAAGAGCTGCTCGACAGTCCGCCCCGCCCCGATTCCCTCGACAGGGAGCGAGCCGCGCATCGACTCGAGAGCAGCCTCGACCCCCTCTGGTCGCACAGGTCGCTGTCCGAGGTCCTGCAGGTAGCCGGCAGCGCGGTCTCGAACAGCCTCGAGGATCGCCCCGAGCCGCTCGTCGTCACGCCGAAGCTGATCCCCTGCCGAGGGCATCTCGAACTCCCAGCTGGCTCCCGCTGCCGCGCGAGAACGCTACCACCGGCCCTGGCCGGCCCGAGATCAAGCCTCACGCAGGCGTTTTCGCACGGCCTGTCATTGATGTAGTGGGCTATCGGCTGGCAGCAGGGTCGTAGGTCTCGCTGACTTCCGCCCCCCGCGTCATGGCCCTTCATCCTTCATTCACTGGTTGCGGGCCCGCCACGCCGTCCGGCTGGCAGCTTCGAACCGAAACATCACCACCTGAGCTCAACCACAACCGGTATCGGCCTTCCGGCAGCTCGACCGCACTCCAGGTGCCCTCTACGACCCTGGTCTGCACCACCACCACGTTGCCGACCTGGCCGGACTGCAGGTCGTAGGTGAGCGGCTCAGCCTCGGTGCCGATGTAGACCGCGGTGCCACCCACCTCGGAGTCGAAGATCCCACCATGTTCAAAGCGGCGGGCGGTGACCCACACCTCGCCACCAGCAGTGCTGAACAACGCCTGGGGGCCGGGGCGATCCGGGGTTCCCAACTTGACGGCTGCCCCGTCCGGACACGGGTCAGCGGCCACGGTCGGGGACGCGGTCGGCTCCTGGCTCTCCGCGCAGGCGGCCAGCAGTACAACGGCCCCGAGACAGACTGCCGCAACCTGGGCAGGGCGACGGGCGCCGGGCCTGCCGAACACCGCAGGCCACAACGACGGGGCGCTCTGGTCACGCACCTGGTCTCCCTCACGACGAGATTGCCCCAGCAACGGGCGTCCTGACGTTCATCTGTGCACCGGTCGTGGGTCCGTCACGCCGTCCGGCTGGCAGCTTCGGACCCAGACATCACCGCCCGTGGTCGACCACAGCCGGTATCGGCCTTTCGGCAGCTCGACCGCACTCCAGGTGCCTTCTTCGACGCTGGTCTGCACCACGACGTTGGCGACCTGGCCGGACTGCTGGTCGTAGGTGAGCGGGTTGGCCTCGGTGCCGATGTAGACCGCGGTGCGGCCCACCTCGGGATCGAAGATCCCACCGTGCGAGAAGCTGCGCGCGGTGACCCACACCTCGTCGCCACCAGTGCTGAACAGAGCCTGGGGTCCCGTCCGGTAAGGGTCGTCGAGATTGAGTGTGGTCCCGTCCGGGCACGGGTCAGCGGCCACGGTCGGGGACGCGGTCGGGTCCTGATCCTCTGCGCAGGCGGCCAGCAGTACAACGGCTCCGAGGCAGGCTGCCGCGACCTTGGGCGGGACAGGGCGACGGGCGCCGGGCCTGCCGAACACAGCAGGCCACAACGGGGTTCTCTGGTCACGCATCTGGCTTCCCTCACGACGAGATTGCCCCAGCGTCTCACGCAGAAGGAGTGCGCCTCATCAGGGATCACCCTGACCCGAGACGCTCGACAACAGACTGGCGAATGAGGTCCGCAGCAGCGAAGTCGAGGAGTTTGTAGGCCCTACGCGATGAACGCGGGGGCGGCCGGGGCGTCTTGAGCGGTTCACACCTCCGCGCGGCGACACGGAGCCCCCGCCGCGGCTGGCGTCCTCGCGGGCCGACAAGGACGCGATCAGCGAAGTCCGTGCAATCGCTCGGCGTCCACCAAGATGCGGGTGCCCCAGTCACCGGCGAAGAACAGGCGCGACCAGCGCCACCCTCCGCCTCCACGGTCCAGTCGAGGTTCTCGCCGGTCAACGCTTCACAGCCCTCGGTGGACCTGCTTGACCGCATTTCCGATCGCCTCCAGCGCGTCAGGCCAGCTCGCGGCTCCGGCTACTCAGGCGTTGGTCCGGGGCATCTCCATGGCGT
>CAZDIF010000344.1:0-3429 GCA_964505365.1 uncultured Actinomycetota bacterium | reverse complement strand
GAGCGCCTCGTGATCGTGCCCGGGCCGGACGAGTACCTGTACGGCGAGGAGAAGGCGATGCTCGAGGTCATCGAGGGCCGCCTGCCGATGCCGCGGATCCTCCCGCCCTACCAGCAGGGCCTGTTCGACTCGACACGGCACAACAACCCGACCCTGGTCAACAACGTCGAATCGTTCGCCCACGTGGCCCGCATCCTCGCCCATGGCCCCGACTGGTTCCGCGAGGTCGGCACCGACTCCTCGCCCGGGACGATGGTCTTCACCGTGGTGGGCGACGTGGGCAACCCCGGCGTGTACGAGCTGCCGCTGGGCACGCCGCTGCGCACGCTGCTGGTCGACATCGGTGGGGCCGACCCCGACCGCATAAAGGCCGTCTACAGCGGCACGTCCAACACCGTCATCACGCCCGACCGGCTGGACACGCCGATGGACTTCGATGCCATGGGCGAGGCCGGGACGGGCCTCGGCAGCGGCGGGTTCATCGTGTACGACGCCGACCGCTGCATCGTGAAGGTGCTGACGACCCTGCAGCGCTTCCTCGCGATCGAGTCGTGCGGCCAGTGCAACGCCTGCAAGCTCGGCACGCAGGCGATCTGGGACGGGCTCGCCCAGATCGACACGGGCAAGGGTGACCGGGCGATCCTCGAGGACATCGTCCAACAGGTGCCGACGATCACCGATGCCCAGCGCTGCTACCTGCCGACCGGCGGGCAGCTGATGGTGGGCAGCACCCTCGAGGAGTTCTGGGAGGAGTTCCTCGCACACCTCGGGACAGCGTGCCCGGACGACCGCGACGTGCCCACCCCGCTCATCGAGCACATCGACGAGGACACGGGCGAGGTCACCTGGCACCCGACCTACCACCGCAAGCTGCCGGACTGGTCCTACGAGGAGCCGGTCCCCAGCTGAACATCCGCGCGGGTGGGTGGGTCCGCCCCGGGCCGTGTGACGACCACCCCGGCGGCCTCCGCGCCGAGGCGTGCAGCGTGGCGTGCGGCGTCCACGTCGAGGTCGTCGAGGGCCGCGACGTCGAGGGCGCCCTGCTCGGCCAGGCCGACCAGCAGCGCCGCCATGAACGCGTCGCCGGCGCCGACCGTGTCGGCGACCGGGCCCTGTTCGACGGCCCCGACCCGCGCGTGGCCGCCGCGCGTGAACACCGCCGCGCCGTCCGCGCCCCGCGTGACGACCACCAGCCGCGTGCTGGCACCGCCGAGGAGCCGGTGGGCGGCCTCGGCCTCCGCGAGATCGGGCAGGAGCCACGCGAGGTCCTCGTCGGAGGCCTTCACCACGTGGGCACGGGAGGCGAGGTCCAGCAGCCGGTCACGGGCGCCGACCACGCCCTCGGCGAGGTCGGGCCGGATGTTCGGGTCGAACGACACCACCCGCGGGCCGGCGAGCCCGACGGCCTGGGCAATCGCCGACGCGCCGGGCTCGAGCAGGCAGCCGACCGAGCCGACGTGCAAGGCGTCCAGCCCCTCCAGCGCCGCCTCGAGGTGGGCGGGGTCGAGGAGGCGGTCCGCCGTGCCCTCCCACAGGAACCGATAGCTCGCGCTCCCGTCCGCGGCCAGGTCGACGACCGCCAGCGCCGTCGGTTCGTCCCCGGTCCCGCCGTCGAGGTGCACGCCCTCGGCCGCCAGGTGCTGCTGCAGCCGCCGACCCCAGCGGTCGGAGGACAGGCGTCCGAGGAAGTGGCTGTCGGCCCCGAGGCGGGCCAGCGCCACGGCCACGTTGGCCGGCGAGCCGCCGGGTCGGCCCACGAGCGTGTCGTCGGCGCCGGGCAGCAGGTCCACGAGCGCCTCGCCGATCACGCCGATGCTGGAGGACTTCACGGGGCACCATTGATGGAAGCGTTTTCAGTCTCTACCGTAACAACCCACCACGGGTGTATGCGGGCGCGGTCCTGCCGTCCTTGCAGGGCGAGCGTGACAGAGGGAGACGGCCGACGTGTCTGCCACGATCGCGGACGTCGCCACCGAGGCACAGGTCTCCGTGGCCACGGTGAGCCGGGCGCTGCGGGGCCTGCCCAACGTCGCGCCGGAGACCCGCGCGCGTGTGCTCGCCGCCGCGGACGCCCTGCACTACATCGTCGACCCGCAGGCCAGCCGGCTCGCGGAGGGACGCACCCGCACGGTTGGGGTCGTCGTGCCCCGGCTCGGCCAGTGGTACTACGCCACGGTCACCGACGCGGTGCACGCGATCGTCGGGGCCGCCGGGTACGACCTGCTGCCGTTCCCGCTCGACAGCCCCGACACCCGCGAGCGGTTCCTCGACCGGCTGCCCTACCGCAAGCGGGTGGACGGGCTCGTCATCGTCGACGTGCCGATGTCCGACGACCAGCTGCGGCACATGGCCGAGACGCACGTGCCGATCGTGACCGTGGGAATGCGCACGACGGCGTTCTCCAGCCTCACGGTGGACAACCTGCGTGGTGCGCGACTGGCCACCGAGCACCTCATCGGCCTCGGCCACGAGCGCATCGGCCTCGTCGGCGGCCACCAGCCCGAACCGTTCGACTTCGTCGTCCCGCATCAGCGTCGCGCCGGATTCGACCAGGCCATGCAGGCCCGCGGCCTCGAGGTGAACCGTGACTGGGTGGCCGAAGCCGAGTTGTCCGCGGCCGGGGGAGCCGCGGCGATGACGGCGATCCTCCACGCGGACGAGCGGCCGACGGGCGTGGTGGCGATGTCCGACGAGATGGCGGTCGGGGCGATCCAGGTCGCGGCCGACGTCGGGCTGCGGGTGCCCGAGGACCTGTCCGTGGTCGGCTTCGACGACCACGAGCTCGCCGAGCACCTCGGGCTGACGACGATCCGCCAGGACGTGGCCGGCCAGGGTCGTGCCGCGGCCGGCTGGATCCTCGAGGCGATGGTCGGTCGCACGGACCCGCACCACGAGGTGATCCCGACCCGGCTGGTCGTCCGACGGACGACCGCGCCACACCGCTGAGGCGGCCAACGACCGCGGTCGGAGAGAAAACGCTTGCAGCGCCGTCGCCGATCCGCAATCATGGTCCCCGCGTGTTCGGGAGCACACGCGCAGACGAAGCCAGCGCGGGAGCCAGCATGGGCAGTGTGACGTTGCAGAACGTCGACAAGGTGTATCCGGATGGGACCCAGGCGGTCACGGACCTGAATCTGGAGATCGCGGATGGGGAGTTTGTGATCCTGGTGGGTCCGTCGGGGTGTGGGAAGTCCACGGCGTTGCGGATGGTCGCGGGGTTGGAGGACATCTCGGCTGGGAAGCTGCTGATCGGCGACAAGGTGGTGAATGACCTGACGCCGAAGGAGCGCGACATTGCGATGGTGTTCCAGTCGTATGCGCTGTATCCGCACATGTCGGTGGCCGACAACATGGGGTTCGCGCTGAAGTTGGCGAAGGTCGACAAGGCCGAGATCGACAAGCGGGTGCGGGAGGCGGCCGAGATCCTGG
>CAZDIF010000343.1:1793-3445 GCA_964505365.1 uncultured Actinomycetota bacterium | reverse complement strand
GGTTCAGGGTGCTGGGGGAGAAGAGGTCGGGTCATGCCAATCTTCATGATCGAACGCCAGTTCGCGGACCAGATCGAGCACTCCATCGAGTCGGCGGACCAGATCAACCGCATCAACGACGACGCGGACGTCCGCTGGCTGTACTCGTTCCTGTCGGCGGACAAGCGCAAGACCTACTGCCTGTACGAGGCGCCGTCACAGCAGGCGATCCGTGACGCGGCGGAGCGCGCGGGCATGCCCGCCGACGTCATCGTCGAGGTGACCGACCGCCTCCTGCCCGACGGGGCGATGGCCGCCATCTGACCGGGCCACGGCTGCCGTCAGACGAGGTGGTGGTTGGCCGCGTACATCGCGGCCTGCGTGCGGTTGGCCGCCCCGGTCTTCATGAGGATGCTGCGGACGTGGTTGGCGGCGGTGTTGGCGCTGATGTAGAGCCGCTCCCCGATCTCGCGGTTGCTCAGGCCCTCGGCAAGCAGTCGGAGCACGTCCACCTCGCGCTCGGACAGCCCGTCGGGGCCGGCCTCCTCGCGCACGGGAGGCACCTGGCGCAGCACACGCTGCTGTCCGATCGACTCGGCCAGGTTCCGGGCCCGGTCCAGCAGCTGCCTGCCCCGTGGCTCGTCGCCGGTCGACAGCAGGTGGAGGCCGTGGTGGAGCAGGGTCTCGGCCTCGTGGACGAGGGAGCCCATCCGCACGTCCAGCTCGAGGGCGGAGCCGAACAGCTGGTCGGCACGCTCGTGCTCGCCGAGTGCTGCCACGACCCGCGCGAGGTAGCGGTCGGCGGCGCCGAACGTGGCCACGAACTCGCCGGTGACGAGGTTCAGGCCGCTGTACTCCTCGAGCAGTGGGCGCAGCCGACGGGCCGCGTCGAGGTCCTCCAGCGCCAGGGCTGCCTCCGTGGCGAAGACCAGCTCGGCAGCCCACTGTGCCCCGGTGGAACGGTGCTCCGTGAGCATGGCCATGACGTGGTGCAGGACCCGCCGCATCCCCGCCTCCAGCCCCAGCTCCGTGTAGAGGGCCAACAGCCCCGCCGGCCACCGTCCGTCCAGGGCCTCGTCGCCGGTGACCAGCGGTCGCACGGACTCCAGGGCACCCGTCTCGCGTTGGATCATGAACATCTGCAGGCCGAAGGACCCTGCCGAGTCGTCGGAGCCGAAGGCCTGGCTGACCTCGACCAGCTCCTCGGCCTTGTGCCGCGTCGCGCCGAAGTCGCCACGCAGGAAGCTCCGCCCCAGCTCCAGTGATCCCCGGATGTACGAGAACAGCGGCTGGTACCCGGACGCGACCATCGCACGATGGTTGTCCCCGACCGCCTCCTCGAACTCCCGGGGTCGGCCGAGGATGTAGCTGAGCCGGGCGGCGAAGTACGACGCCGGGCCCAGCAGGTCGTGGTCCGCGGGCACCCGGGCCCGTGCGATCACCTCCCGGGCCCGGTCGAACTGGGCCTCGGCCCGCTCCGGGGTGAGCCCCTCCCAGAGCGTCGCTGCGAGCGCGTACAGGACGAGGGCCTCGTCGCCGTGCCTGCGCGCCAGCTCGATCGCCCGCAATCCCACCTCGCGTGCCTGTCGGCCCTCGCCGGCGAAGTGCAGGGCCCGACCGAGGCAGGCGAGTGCAGTGATGTGGCGGGGATCGTCGGGGGACAGCGCCGCCGC
>CAZDIF010000343.1:0-1693 GCA_964505365.1 uncultured Actinomycetota bacterium | reverse complement strand
GCCGCCTCCTCGAACGCCAGGCTTCGTGCGGCCTGCTGGGCCGCCTCGGAGGCATACCGCGCGGCCTGTGCACCGTGCCCCAGGACGTGGCACTGCAGGTAGTGGTGGGCCAGGCGGGGCACGACCTGGGGCTCGTCCCGCCGTGGCTCCAGCGCGGTTGCGGCGCGCAGGTGCAGCTGGGCCAGCCGTGACGGGGACAGGCGCTCGAGGACGGCCTGGCGCGACAGGGCGTGGACGTAGGCGTAGGCACCGGCTGAGTCCGCGGTCGACTCCAGGATGCCGACCGTGGCCGCGGCATCCACCGCCGCCAGCACCTGCGTCGCGTCGAACTCGCTGGCGGTCGCGACGGTCGCCACGTCGAAGGTCCCGCCGAGGACGGCGGCCATCTCGAGGACACGCCTCGAGGTCTCCCCGAGGCCGGCCAGCCGCCGCTCGAGGGTGTCGCCCACGGACCGTGGTGCCCGCACCTGGCTGGATCGCAGGGCCGCCAGGCCACCACGCTGCTGGAGGTCGCGCCACACCTCACGGAGGAAGAACGGATTGCCGCCCGTCAGGTCGCGCAGCAGCGGTGCCGACCGGCGGGCATCGCGCGTGGTGGCCCCGCCCTGGCGAGCCAGGTACTCCGCGATGTCGTCGGTGTCCAACCCCGCCAGGTCGATGCGGCGCACGCCCTCCAGCCGGTACAGGTCGGCGATGGCCATGGTCAGGTCGTCGGAGCGGTCCGTGGCCGTCGTGCGGAACGCGGCGAGGACGAGCACCTTCGTGTCCACGGTCGTGGAGACGATGTGGTTCAGCATGGCCAGTGTCGGTGGGTGGGCCCACTGCAGGTCGTCGAGGACGAGCACGACCGGTCGAGCCTCGGCCAACGTGCACAGCAGGTGGGCCACCGCATCGAACAGCGCCCGACGGACACCAGCGGTGTCGTCGCCACCTGCCGAGCCGGGCTGACTTCCCGCGAACTGCGGCACCAGACGGCCCAGCTCTGCCGCCGTGCGATCGTCGAGCAGTCTCCGGACGTCCCCTGAAGGATTCGCGGCCACCAGGTGGTCGATCACCTCCACGAATGGCGCGTACGGCACGCCGTGGTCCGGGGCGCTGGTTCCCATGAGGACGGCCGCGTCGTGCCTGGCCAGCACGGTGGCGACCTCGGCCAGCAGCCGGGTCTTGCCGGCGCCGGGCTCGCCCCCCACGAAGACCACCTGTCGGGTCCCGTCCTCCACCGCCGACCAGACGTCCTCGAACGCGGCCAGCTCGGATCGACGCCCCACCAGCGGCACCTGTGCGGATGCGAGCAGGCGGGGCGGGACCGGCGGCTGGCTCCACGTCGTCATCTGCCCACGATATGCCGGGCCACGTGGGCCGTCGATGGTCAGACCTGACCATCGAGCTCCTGAGGGCAGGATGATCAGGCCCGGTCATGACACGGACCGCGGGACAGGCCATGGTTGGACTCGGAGGAATCGGGCGGGGGCACGGCCGATCCGTCCCGATCAATCAACCAGGGAGCAACAACCATGAGCATGGACGTCGATGCCCTCACGGGGCTGGAGCACGGGATGGACGGGAATGTGGTGCGACCCGGCGACCACAACTACGACGAGGCTCGGGCCGTCTACAACGCCATGATCGACCGTCATCCGGCGCTGATCGCCCAGTGCCGGTCCGTCAGCGACGTGCAGGCGGCGCTCGAGAC
>CAZDIF010000342.1:0-3452 GCA_964505365.1 uncultured Actinomycetota bacterium | reverse complement strand
CCCGAGCGGTACGGTTCCGGGGGTGACGGATCATGTCGACGGTGTCGAAGGCCTCGGCCTCCGGGATCGCGCGCAGTGGCGCGGGGTCCTGCAGACGCCGTTCCGGAACCTCTTCTACGCCAATGTGACGTCCAGCCTGGGCGACTGGATCGGCGTCGTCGCGATCCTCGCGCTGACCCAGCAGATCCTCGGCACCACTCGTGGAGCCGCGCTGGGCATGGCCGGCATCATGATCGCGCGGGTCGTGCCGGCGATGCTGCTGGGGCCGGTCGCCGGCGTGTATGTCGACCGGTGGGACCGTCGTCGCGTGCTGATCGCCACCGACATCGGCCGTGGACTGGTCATGGCGTTGGTGCCGTTCTCCCCCGACGTGTGGGCGCTGCTGCTGGCCACGCTGGTGATCGAGGTGCAGTCGGCCCTGTTCATGCCGGCCAAGGACTCGATGATCCCCCGGCTGGCCGGGCGTGAGCGGCTGGTGCCCGCCAACCAGCTCAACCTCATCGCTGCGTACGGGACGTTCCCGCTGGGCGGCCTGTTCTTCGCCGTCCTGGTGGCGGGCTCCGGGGTCCTGTTCGACGTCGCCTTCCTCAATGCCCGCCCGGCCGCCGTGGCGATCTGGGTCAACGCGCTGACGTTCTTCGTGTCCGCCGTGTTCGTGATGCGGATCCCGCAGGTCGACAACGGCGACGAGAAGATCGCGGCCGGGGCGCGGCCCGGCGCCTGGCAGGAGCTCAAGGAGGGGTTCCGCTTCATCGCCGACAACGCGCTCGTGCGTGGCCTCGTGACCGGGGTCATGGCCGCGGCCCTGGCCGCCGGGGTCGTGATCGCCATCGGCCAGCTGTTCGCCGTCATCCTCAACGCCGGCGACTCCGGCTTCGGCATCCTCGTCGCCGTCGTGGGCACCGGGCTGTTCCTCGGGATCCTCGCGGTCGGGCGGCTGACCCGGCGCCTCGAGACCGAGCAGCTGTTCGCCCCCGGCATCGCCGTGGCCGGGGTGTCGCTGGCCATCGCTGCCCTCATGCCGCGGCTGGACCTCGCGTCGATCCCGGCGTTCGTGATGGGCATCGGGGCCGGCGTGGCGTTCCTCACCGGGTACACGATCCTGCAGGACCGCACGGCCGACAGCGTCCGGGGCCGGACCTTCGCGGCCTTCAACACCGGGGTCCGGGCGGCCATCTTCGCGGCCCTGATCGCCGGGCCGCTGTTCGTCGTGGCCATCGGCCCCGAGGCCGAGGGACTGATCGACGAGGAGGAGGGCGTGGTCGGCGAGGGCCCGGTCGAGCCGGGTGAGGTCACGGGTCCCGTGCCCTACTCGATCGGCGGGATCCGGCTGTCGCTGATCATCGCGGGGCTCGTGGCGGTGGGTGGTGCGGTCTACTCCGGACGCAGCATCCACGCGGTGTTGTCCCGTCGGTCGGACCTCGACCTCGGGGAGGTGGCCGGTGCCGGGCCACGCGGGCCACGCGGCCTCTTCGTCACCTTCGAGGGTGGCGACGGCTCCGGCAAGTCGACCCAGGTGCGGTTGCTGCGCGCGGCCGTCGAGCGCGCCGGCCTCGACGCGACCGTGACCCGCGAGCCGGGCGGCACCGCCATCGGCGAGCGCCTGCGCGCCGTCGTGCTCGACCCCCACGCCAACCTGATGGCCGACCGGGCCGAGGCCCTCATCTACGCCGCCGCTCGCGCGCAGCACGTGGAGGAGGTCATCCGCCCCGCGCTGGACAAGGGCCACGTCGTCCTGTGCGATCGATACGTCGACTCGTCCGTCGTCTACCAGGGGGTCGGCCGCGGCCTCGGCGAGCCGCAGGTCGCCGAGCTCAACCGCTGGGCCACGGCCGAGCTCGTGCCCGACCTCGTGGTCGTCCTCGACATCGACCCGGCCGAGGGCCTGCGCCGGCGGGGGGAGGCCCCGGACCGGCTCGAGGCCGCGGGGGCGGACTTCCACGACGTCGTCAACGCCGCCTACCGCGAGCTCGCGGCACAGGATCCCTCGCGCTACCTCGTGCTGGACGCCAGCATGCCCGCCGAGCAACTGCACACCACGATCCGTGATGCCGTCATGGCCCGGCTCGGCGAGGTGGACCCCGGCCACGTGCCCCCGACCGAGCCCATCGACGTCGATCGCCGACACCGGCCCGGCGAGGAGCACCCGTGAGTACGACGGAGGTGTCGACGGTCGCCCCGGTCGGCTGGGATCGCACGGCCCAGCCGGCGATCTCGGCGGCCATGCAGTCCGCGATCGAGCACGACGAGCTCGGCCACGCGTTCCTGCTGGTCGGCCCGTCCGGCGTCGGCCAGCGCGAGGTCGCCCGTGCGCTGGCGGCATCGCTCAACTGCCCGGACGTCGCTGGGGGCCGGCCGTGCGGCGTCTGCGAGACGTGTCGGCGGATCGGCCGGGACACCCACTCGGTGCTGGTCACCTTCGAACCGGAGGGCAGCCAGCACCTCGTCCGCTCGGTGCGCGAGGAGTGGATCCCGACCGCCAGCCGCACCCTGACCGAGGGGCGTCGGCGGGTGGTCCGGATCGTGGCCGCCGACCGGATGAACGAGTCGACCCAGAACGCCTTCCTCAAGGCCCTGGAGGAACCGCCGCCGTCGACCGTGTGGGTCCTCGAGACCGCGGACGACACGGCCCTGCTGGACACCATCCTGTCGCGGTGCCGGCGGCTGGACCTCGTCACCTGGCCCCCGGAGGCGCTGCGCGACCGCGGCCGCGAGCTGGGCATCCCCGACGGCGAGCTGGAGGCGGCCGTGCGGTCGGCCACGGGGTCGCCCGACCGGCTGGCGGTGCTGGGTGGTCGCGAGTGCCCCGAGTGCCAGCGGGTCCACCCCGTCGGCCCGTCAGGCCACGCCCCCCGCCAGTGCCTGCACCACCCGCTCACCTGCACCGCCTGCGGCAAGGAGGGCATCAAGGGCCCGCCGAAGCTCGGCGGCGGGCGCAAGCCGCCGTGTGACTGCGCGAAGGATGCGTTCGACACCAGCGGGTCGACGCTCGTCGGGGTCGAGACCGTGCTCGACCGGGCCCGGCACCGCCACGTCGACGTCGTCCGGCGCCTCACCGAGCAGGGCCCCGGCGGCGTCCCCGAGGTCCTCGGCGAGGTCGCTGCCTGGGCCAAGCGCTGCGCGGCGGGGCTCGAGGACGCACAGAAGGAGGAGGAGCAGCACCTCTGCGAGGACTACGGCGTGGACTCGATCGAGGACCTGCCGGCGGGCGTTCGCCCGCGGCTGAAGCGCCGCTACGACCGCCTGAAGCGCGAGGCGACCATGGCGGCGTGGCACCGGTTCCTCGACGAGTTCGGATCGTGGGTGCGTGACGTCCTGCTGGTCCACGGTGGGGGCGACGACCGTGACCTGGTCAACCTCGACCACGCCGCCGACGCCCGGCGGGACGCCGGACGGCTGCCGGTCGAGGCGTGCCTGCGGGCCCTGACCGACCTCAACCGGTGCCGCAACGC
>CAZDIF010000341.1:0-3462 GCA_964505365.1 uncultured Actinomycetota bacterium | reverse complement strand
GCTGATGCGCCGCCGGCCCCTCTTCCGGCGCCGACGGCGCCGCGGACGGGTGCTCGTCGCCCTGCTGATCGCCGTGGCCGTGGCCGGTGGTGCGTTCGCGCAGCTCACGTCGGTCCCGGACGAGCCGTCCGACGAGGGCGGGGCGCTGGCGGCGCCGCTGGCCCCCGGGGGTGGGGCGACGACCGAGCCCACCCCGTCGGCCACCGTGACCCCGTCGCCCACGCCGACGCCGGAGCCGCCCGCGCCGGTGACCGTGGGCTGGCGCCTGCCGGACCAGCGACCGGACCTGCGCCCGGGCCACGAACAGCTGCAGGAGCGACTGCGCGCCACCATCGTCGGCCTGGCCGACTCCCTCGAGGGCGCCCAGGTCCAGGTGGCCATCCGGGACTCCGCGGGGCGTCGCGTCTTCGACCACGGGCCGTCCGGGCCCATGATGCCCGCGTCGACGATGAAGGCGGTGACCGCCGCGACCGTGCTGGCCACCCTGGGGCCGGACCACCGCTTCACCACCCGCCTGGAGGCGACGGGCCCGATCGAGGACGGGGTGCTGCGCGGTGACCTCGTGATCGTGGGCGCCGGCGACCCGGTGCTGTCCACCGACGACTACCGCACGCACGTCTACCCCTCACGCCCGGCCACCGAGGTCGAGCAGCTCGTGGACGCCGTCGTGGAGGCGGGCATCGAACGGGTGACCGGCCGGGTGCTCGCCGACGCCACGGCGTGGGGCGGCAGCCCCACCGCACCGGGCTGGCGGGCGGAGTACCTCGACGACCACAACGCCCGCCGGATCCATGCCCTGACCGTGGACGCCGGCCTGCGGGTCAAGGCCGAGGTGCCCGACGACGGGCCGGTCTCGGTCGAGCTGACCGGCGTGCCGGACCCACCGCGGTACACCGCCGGGGTGATCACCCGGATGCTGCGCGGCCGGGACGTCGAGGTCCGGGGCAAGCCGGCCGTTGCCTCGGCCCCGGTGGCCACCACCTCCACGGTGGGGACGGTGTCGTCCCCACCGGTCTCCGAGCTGCTGCGCTTCACGATGGAGCGCTCGGACAACCACCTCGCCGACACGCTCGTGCGCGCCGCGGCGCACGGCGCGTCGGGCCGTGGCTCCTGGGCGGCGGCCGACGAGGTCGCTGGCGACGTCCTGGAGGCCCTCGGGATCGACCGTGCCGGCCTGCGGGTCGCCGACGGGTCGGGGCTGTCCCGCCTCGACCGCGTGACGGCCGCGCAGCTGGCGGACCTCGACGTCGCGATGATGCGCGGTGACGCGGCCGACGTCTGGCAGGACAGCCTCGCCCGGGCCGGGCACGAGGGCACGCTGCGCCACCGCCTCGTCGGCACGGCCGGGCAGGGGCGCGTCTACGGCAAGTCCGGGACCCTCGACGACGTCAAGGCCGTGGTCGCCCACGTCGTCGGGTCGGACTCGTCCACGCCCCGCTACCACGTCGCCGTGGTCGGCAACGGCCAGCCGTTCGGCGGGCGCAGTGCGGTCACCGTGCTCATGGACCGCCTGCAGCTGGTCCTCGTCGACCAGCTCGACGGCTGTCGGACCACGTTCGCCGCCAGCGAACCGCCCGAGCGCACCTGTCGGGACGGCGGGTGACGGCCACCGACGTGGACCTTGCGGTGGTCGGCAGCGGGCCGGCCGGGACCGCGGCGGCCCTTCGGGCGCTGCAGTGCGATCCGGGCCTGCGCGTGGCGCTGGTCGACCGTGCCGCCTTCCCCCGTGACAAGGCCTGCGGAGACGGCATCGGTCCCGACGGCGTGGACGTGCTGCGCCGGCTGGACGCCGCCGAGGTCCTCGACGGCCACCCCGCCATCGCCGAGGTCAGCGTCGTCTCGCCCACGGGCCGGCGTGCCGTCGGGACGGCACCGCGAGCCGGCCACGTCGTCCCCCGGCAGGTCCTCGACGCGCGGCTGCACCACCTCGCCGTCGCCCGTGGCGCGATCCCGGTGCGTCGGGCCGTGCGGGACCTGCACCAGGAGGGCGACCGCGTCCGGGTCGGCGACCTCACGGCCCGGTGGGTCGTGGGCGCCGACGGTGCGAACTCGACCGTGCGGCGGCTCGTCGGCGCCGGTCCGCAGCCGCGTGACCGGACGGGGCTCGCGCTGCGCGGCTACGGCCACGCTCCCGGCGTCGACGCCCTCACGATCCACTTCGTGCCCGACCGCTGGCCCGCCTACGCATGGGCGTTCCCGCTGGCGGACGGGTCCGCCAACGTCGGCTACGGGCCCTTCGACGCCACCACCGTCGGCTCGCGCACCGACCTCGTCGCCGGCCTGCGGCGTGCCCTGCCGGACGTCGAGGTGGACGCGTCCACGCTCCGTGCCCACCACCTGCCGCTGTCGACCCGGCGTCCCCGGCCCGTCCACGGCCGCGTGCTGCTGGCGGGCGACGCGGCCAGCCTCGTGCACCCGCTCACCGGCGAGGGCATCTACTACGCGCTGCTGTCCGGGGCGATGGCGGGTGCGGCCGTGGCTCGGTTCCCAGACGACGCGGGACGGGCCTACCGGGCCGGTCTGCGCACCCGGCTGGGACGGCACCTGCGCCACACCACGCTGGCGGCGTGGATGTTTCGGTCCACGGTGCCCGTCGAGCTGTCGGTCGCGGCGGCCGCGGAGGATCCCGACGTCCTCGCCGACCTGGCGGAGTTCGCCCTGTCGACCGGCGTGATCACGTCCGGCATGGTCGCCGGCCTCACCCGCCGCTGGGTCCGGAGGGAGGGCCGCTCGGTGGGGGCCTGACGGCAGGCGGGAGGACCCGGCCGCCCTGCTCCAGACCCCAACCGATCGGTCGCGGCCGAACGGACACGACGCGGCACAGGCTGCCCGGACGGACGGGATCCCTGCCTTGCGCGTGCCGTGGCCGCCCGTGACGGTGGCGCGAGTCATCGAGAGAAGGACACGCCATGGAGACGGGTCTCCTGCTGCTCCGCCTGGTCGTCGGGTTGCTGTTCATCGGCCATGGCACCCAGAAGCTGTACGGCTGGTTCGATGGTGGCGGCCCCGACGGGACGGCCGAGATGTTCGGCTCGGTCGGGTACCGCAAGCCCGGGACCATGGCGATGGTCGCCGGCACGGCGGAGGCCGGTGCCGGTGTCCTGCTCGTGCTGGGCCTGTTCACCCCGCTGGCCGGCGCGGCCATCATCGGCGTGATGCTCAACGCCGCCGTGGCCGTCCACTGGTCCAACGGGCTGTGGTCGTCCAACGGCGGGTACGAGTACCCGCTGGTGAACGCCACGGCCGGCGCGGCGCTGGCCTTCACCGGACCCGGCGTGCTGTCGCTCGACGGCGCCCTCGGACTCCCGCTCGCGGGCGTCGGGTGGGGCTTCGCCGCGATCCTGCTGGGACTCCTGGTCGGGGCCGGCGCCCTCACGATGCGAGAGTCGACGGCACCCGCAGCCGAACGGACCCGGCCGGGCGGGGAGCTGCCGGCCCGCTGACCGGGAGCGCCCCGCCGAT
>CAZDIF010000340.1:0-3467 GCA_964505365.1 uncultured Actinomycetota bacterium | reverse complement strand
ACCTGCTGCTCACCGTGCCGCCCCGGCTGGCCGGTGGCCTGCGGCGGGACGACGTGGTCGTCGCCCGGACCCCGTCCGGCACCGCGACCAAGCGCCTTGCCGGCCTGCCGGGGGAGGCGGTGCTCGCCGACGAGGGGCACCGGCACGCCGGCGGGACGTGGCACCGGCAGGCGACCGCCTCCCGTGACGACGAGCACCGCTTCCGGCCGGAGGTCGACGAGGTCGTGCTGCTGGGGGACCACCCCGCGGGCTCCACGGACAGCCGGGCCTTCGGGCCGGTCCCGGTGGACGCGATCCGGCGTGTCGCGCTGGCCCGGGTGCGGCCGTGGGCATGGCTGCGGGCACACCGGCCGGTCCCGCTCGACGGGCCGCGGCGACGCCCCACCGTGCGCGTGGTCACCCTCGATCCCGACGACCGCGTGCTGCTCTTCGAGGTACGGGACACCGACGGCTCCGGCGTCACCTGGTGGGAGACGCCGGGCGGCGGGATCGAGCCGGGCGAAAACCTGCTTGCCACGGCCCGTCGTGAACTGGCCGAAGAAGTCGGACAGGAGCCGGCGGCGCTCGCCGATCTCGACCGGGTGGTCGAGCGAATCATGCCGCGGGCCGGCGCCGAACTGGTCCGCGTGGAGCACCTCGTGGCCGCCCGGATGCCCACGGACACCGTCGACGTGGCCGGCTGGACCGCCGGGGAGGTGCGCGACACGCTCACGTGGCGCTGGTGGACGGCCGAGGAGCTCGCCTCGACGGATGCCACGATCGCCCCGGACGGCCTCGCCGACCTCGTCGAGAAGGCCCGCGCCGCGCTCGCCTAGCGGCGGCAGGCGAGGAGCAGCAGCTCGGGGTCGTCGAGGCGGACCTCGGTGGCGTCGTAGCGGCCCGGCTCGCCCCCGGCGACCTCCAACGGCTCGAGGCCCGCCTCGGTCGCCAGGGCGGTGAGCTCGCGCACGGTGTAGGCGGCGGTCCAGAGGTCGAAGCTGCGGCGGGCGTCATCGGGGCCGCGCACCTCGCTGACCTGGTGGTGGAGCAGGCGCACCGGGTCGAATGCGTCGCCGTCGACGAGGTGGCGGACGGCGAACAGCGCGTGGAACGCGGTGACCACCACCAGCCCACCGGGCTGCACACAGGCCGCCACCCCCGCGAGCACCTCCGGGTCGGTGGCCGGGTGGGTGCCGAAGGCGCCCTGGCACAGCGTCCAGGCGACGTCGGCGGTGCCACGTGGAACCGCCTCGACCTCGGACAACCGGCGGGCATCCCCGACCTCGACCTGCACGTCCGTGCCGTCCGGCCAGTCGGCACGCTCGCGGTCGATCGCCGCGCGGGCCGCGTCGACCAGGGCCGGGGAGACGTCCACGCCGATGCCGGAGATCCCTCGCCGGGCCAGCGCCCGCAGGTGGCGGGCGTCCCCGCACCCGATGTCGACGACGACCTGCCCGGCCGCCAGCCCGGTGCGCGCGACGAGCGCGTCGACCTCGACGGTCGTGTGGGCCGCAAAGGCGTTGCGCCGGTACAGCTCGCCCTGGAAGTCGCCGATCGGGCCGTAGAACGCCGGGGCGTCGGCGCCGGGTGGGTCGGGGACCTCCACCGGGCGGTCGCGGTGGTCCCGCCAGCTCACGAGTCCTCGCCGTCCTCGCCGTACCCGAGGTCCGCGGCGACGTCGGCCGGCGCCGGGGGTTCCTCGTCGGCGGACACGGCGGCCCACCAGCGGTCCAGCGCGGCGTAGGCGACGTCGTCCTCGACCGGCCCGGCCTCCAGCCGCAGCTCCAGCAGCCAGTTCCATGCCTCGCCCACCCGCGGGCCGGGCCGCATGCCGGTGTGGGCCATGATCTGGTTGCCGTCGATCGGCGGGCGCATCGCCTCGAGCTCCTCGAGTTCGCGCAGCTCGGCGATGCGCACCTCGAGGTCGTCCATGCGCCGCTGGATCGCCCGCGCCTTCTTCGCGTTGCGGGTCGTCACGTCGGCCCGGGTCAGCTGGTTGAGGCGGTCGAGCAGGTGCCCGGCGTCACGCACGTACCGGCGGACCGCGGAGTCGGTCCAGCCCATCTTGTAGGTGTGGAACCGCAGGTGCAGCCGCACCAGTTCGGAGACGTCCTTGATGGTCTCCTTGTCGAACCGCAGCTCGCGCATCCGGTGGCGGGTCATCCGGGCGCCCACGACCTCGTGGTGGTGGAAGGTCACGTTGCCGTCGTCGAGGATCTGCCGGGTGTCGGGCTTGCCGATGTCGTGGAACAGGGCCGCGAGGCGCAGGACCACGTCGGGCGGGTCGTCCTCCAGCTCCATGGCGTTCTCGATGACCGCCAGCGAGTGCGCCCACACGTCCTTGTGGCGGTGGATCGGGTCCCAGCAGGCGGCCAGCTCGTCGAGCTCCGGCACGACCCAGTGGGACAGGCCCGTGTCGACCAGCAGCTGCAGGCCGCGGCTGGGGTGGTCGGCGGCGACGAGCTTGACCAGCTCGTCACGGATCCGCTCGGCCGAGATGGTCTGCAGCCGGTCGCGCATCTCCACGGCGGCCGCGAGCGTGTCGGGGTCCGGTTCGGCGTCGAGCCGGGCGGCGAACCGCGCCAGCCTCACCATCCGCAGGGGGTCGTCACCGAACGAGGTGTGCGGGTCGATCGGCGTGCGCAGCACGCGGCGGTTGAGGTCGGCGAGCCCACCGAACTGGTCGACGAAGAGGAAGTCCGGGACCCGGACCGCCATGGCGTTGACGGTGAAGTCCCGCCGGGCCAGGTCGCCCTCGAGGGTGTCGCCGAAGGTGACCTCGGGGTGGCGGGAGTCCGGCTCGTACTCGTCGGAGCGGTACGTCGTGACCTCCACCTGCCGGGGCGGGGCGTCGGGGCGGCGCTTCTCGGCGGACACCGTCCCGAACCGGGCGCCGGTGAGCCAGACCGTGTCGGCCCAGTCCGACAGGATCGCCTCGGTGGCGTCGGGACGGGCGTCGGTGGTGAAGTCGAGGTCGACCTCGTCCAGCGCCTCCGGGTCGCCGCCGGCCAGCAGGGCGTCACGCACCGTCCCGCCGACGAGGTGGAGCTCGAACCCGGCGTCGGCGAAGCGCTCGCCGAGCTCGCGGGCCTCGGGGAACACGTCGACGAGCCGCCCGAGGTGGGCGGCCTGGTCGTCGGTCAGGGCATGGTCGGACACGCGTGGCTCGCGGCTGGGACGGCGACGGCGCGACGGGCGGGCGAGATGTCGCGGACGGACCGGCAAGGCTAACCGCGCGGGCGCACCAGCTCGACCCGGGCCGCGACCGCGTGTCCGGGAGAGAGCGCGCTGGCCGCACCTGCTATCGAGGTCGTAGGCACCGCGCGTAGGGTTGAGCCCGGGACCGGAGCTCGACCAGGCACCCGACGTGACATGGAGGACCCCAATGCGTCTTCGCAGACTGACCACACCGGCGGCCGTGCTGGCCGCGGCCGCGCTGACCCTGACCGCCTGCGGAGGTGACGCCGACCCCGGGGGCGAGGCGACCG
>CAZDIF010000339.1:0-3478 GCA_964505365.1 uncultured Actinomycetota bacterium | reverse complement strand
TCGAGCTCGAGGATCCACTCGGCGACCTCGTCGAGGAAGTACCGGTCGTGGGTGACGGCCACGACCATCCCCGCGTAGGCCTTCAGGTGCCGCTGGAGCCACGCGACCGTCTCGGCGTCGAGGTGGTTGGTGGGCTCGTCGAGCAGCAGGATGTCGGGCTTGGACAGCAGCAGCCGGCACAGGGCGACCCGGCGCCGCTCGCCGCCGGAGAGCACCGACACGTCGGCGTCGGGGTCCGGGACGCGCAGGGCGTCCATGGCGATCTCGATCGTGCGGTCGAGGTCCCACGCGTCGGCGGCGTCGATCTTGTCCTGCGTCTCGGCCATCCGGTCCATGACGCGCTGCATCTCGTCGTCGTCCATGGGCTCGGCCATGGACGCGGCGAGCTCGTTGTACTCCTCGACCAGCTTCGGCAGCTCGCCCAGGCCCTCCATCACGTTGCCGCGGACGTCCTTGGACTCGTCCAGCTGGGGCTCCTGCGGGAGGTAGCCGATGGAGTAGCCATTGGCGGCCCAGGCCTCGCCCTCGATCTCGGTGTCCTCACCGGCCATGATGCGCAGCAGCGTGGACTTGCCGGTGCCGTTGGGGCCGATGACCCCGATCTTCGCGCCGGGCAGGAAGCTGAGCCAGACGTTGGACAGGACCTCCGTGCCGCCGGGCAGGACCTTCGTCATGCCCTTCATCACGTAGCAGTACTCGGCCATCTGCGCCTCGAGGTGGTGACAAGCCGTGGGGCCCGCCGAGGCTATCGACGACTGCCCGGAAGAGGCAGATGCAGGGTGCGGGAACCGCCCGCCGGCATCGCGCGTCCGACTGGCCGTGGAGATCGCGGCGTTCGAGGCCATCTTCGACCACCACTACGGTGCGGTGGTTGCGTACGCGCGCCGTCGCGGCGCATCCTGGGACGAGGCGCAGGACGTCGCGGCCGAGGTCTTTGCGGTCGCGTGGCGACGCCAGGACCGGCTGTCGGCGAACGAGCCACTGCCGTGGCTGCTGGCCACCGCCCGTCGCGTGCTGGCCAATCATCGGCGGGGGCGACGGCGGTGGCGCGCGCTCGTGTCGCGGGTCGCCGGGACCATGCCGGTCGAGTACCAGGCATCCCCCGGGATGACGAACGACGGGCAGCTGGCCGCGGCCCTTGCGGGGCTGCCCGAACGGGACCGTGAGGTCCTCCGGCTGGTGGCCTGGGACGGCCTGACGCACGCGGAGGCGGCGCACGTGCTGGGGATCAGCGAGTCCGGGGTCTCCAACCGGGTCGCGCGGGCGAGGGCGCGGCTGCAGCGTGCGCTGGGGGCACGCGCAGAGGACGAGGTGGGAGGATCGTGACCCTGCCGGACAGGAATCCAGGTGACGACCCCCGGGGGGACGACATGGACGACCTCGAGCGGCTCCGCCGCGCGAACCCCGTGCCGCCCGACGAGGTCGCCAGCCTGTCCCGTTCGGCCCGTGCGCGGGCCGCGTTCCTGGAGATCACCATGGAGACCACCACACCCACCCGTCCGCGGTCCCTCGTCCCCGTCGTTGCGGGGGTTGCCGTTGCCCTCGTTGCGGGCGTCGCACTCACCGTGGGACTGCTGTCCTCGTCCGAGCCCGCACCCACGCCACCGGTGGCCACCGGCGACCCCGACGCCAGCCCGCCCGTCTCCCCCGGCCTCGGCGCCATGTGCGTGGAGGTCTACTCGCTGGACACCCTGCCCAACCGGGAGTTCGCCTTCGCCGGCACCGTCACGGCCATCGCGGGCGACGACGTCACGTTCGACGTCGAGGAGGCCTTCCGCGGGGACCCCGGCGGCGAGGTCACGCTCGGTGGCGCCGAGTTCCTCGCCAGCATCAACCCGGACAACCCGTCCCCGATCACCGTCGGCGACCGGGTCCTGGTCGCCGGTGACGGCGGGTTCGCGTGGGGCTGCGGCTTCACCCAGCCGTACGACGACGACGTCGCCGCCCAGTGGCGGTCCACCCTGGCAGGCTGACGGCGGTCATCCCAGCGGACGGGCCCAGCCGCGCTCGGTCAGCGCGTCGAAGAGGCGGTCGGCGGTGTCGACGTGGCCGCGTCGCGCCAGCGCCCCGAGCGCGGCCCCGGGGTCGCCCAGCAGGTCGTGGGCCTGCCACGCGACGCCGTTGCGGCCGAGGTGGTCGGCGATCTCCGGCCGGGCGGCCGCCACCACCTCGTGGACCGCGTCCCAGCCGGTGGAGGTGGCGCCGAGGTCGTCGGCGAGGTCGGCCTCGCTCGGCAGGTCGAGGCTCGACAGGTCGACGCCATCGCCGTCCGCCGCGTCGATGCGGCCGGCCAGCCACGCCGCCATGAGGTAGGCGCCCGGGTGCGGGTCGTCCGGCGGCTCGGGGACGGCGTCCGCACGGTCCAGCGCCCCGAGCGCGTGGACCACCAGCCGCCAGCAGGACGCCACCTCGGGCCCGTCGTCCGCGTCCGGGGCCCGGGCGAGGCCCACCGCGTCGCCGACCGCCAGGGCGAACGCCCCGGACCGGGACGCGACGACGGCCGCCGGCACTGCCTCGCCCATCTCGTCGTCCACGAACACCTGGACGGCCAGCCCGTCGGCGCCCTCGGTGTCCAGCCGCGCCAGCACGCTGGCCGGGTCCCCGATCGCGTCCGCGAACCCGGCGGGGGCCAGCGCGCCCTCCTGCTCGGTGAGGTAGAGCACGCGCGCCATGCGGGCGGGACGGTCCTCGGTGGACGCCAGGACCTCGGCGAGGGCGGTCAGCTCCACGGCACCTCCAGCAATCACGAGCGCGACCCCGCAGACCGTACGCGTTGGGCAGGGGGTCGGGGCAGCCGCCATACTGCGCGCCATGTCTCCCGTTCCCGCCGCCGGCCTGGTCTTCTACACGTCCGGGGCCGTGCTGGCCCTCGAGATCCTCGCGGGGCGCCTGCTGGCGCCCTACGTCGGCGTCACGCTCGAGAGCTTCACCGGCATCATCGGCACCGTCCTGGCCGGGATCGCTGCCGGGGCGTGGATCGGCGGCCGCATGGCCGACCGGGTCGACGCCCGGCGGCTGCTGGGCCCGGTCCTGACCTTCGGCGGGGCGCTGGCCCTGGTCTCGGTGCCGATCGTCGACTACCTCGGCCAGGCCATGCGCGGCGCCCGGCCCGGCACCGTCGTCGTACTGACCGTGTGCGGGTTCTTCCTTCCGGCCGCCGTGCTGTCGGCCGTCACCCCGATCGTCGTCAAGCTCCGGCTCCACAGCCTCGAACACACCGGCGAGGTGGTGGGCCGCCTGTCGGCGCTCGGCACCGCCGGGGCCCTGGTCGGCACGTTCGTGACCGGCTTCGTGTTGATCGCAGCGATCCCGACGCGGCCGATCATCCGCATCATCGGGTTCTCGCTCGTGGGCCTCGGCCTGGTCGTGTGGGCGTGGCTGGCCCGCGCGTCCCGAACCGTCGACCGCCCGACCTCGGGGGCCGCCGCCGTGGCGATCGTCGCCGGGCTGCTGTCGTTCGCCCAGTCCAACCCGTGCG
>CAZDIF010000338.1:0-3496 GCA_964505365.1 uncultured Actinomycetota bacterium | reverse complement strand
TCGGCCGCCGGTCGCGGCTGCGCTGGGTCGCCCACCAGCTGATCTTCTGGGGCTGCGTGCTGGCCGTGCTGGTGACCTTCCCGCTGACCTTCGGGTGGCTGCACTTCGAATCCGCCGGCGAGGTCGCACGGGACTACCGCCTGGTGGTCGCAAACTTCGACACGTTCGTGACCTTCGACTCCCGCAGCGTGTTCGGCTGGTTCATGTTCCACGCGTTGGACGTGTCCGCCGTGCTGGTGCTTGCCGGGGTGTTCCTGTTCCTCGGCCGGCGCCTGCGCCACGCGGGGGCGCTGGCGGTGGAACGCTCCAGCGATTTCCTGCCGCTTGCCGGGCTGTTCGCGGTGTCGGTGACCGGCCTGATGCTGACGGCGTCGAACCTGTGGCTGGAGGGCCGCTTCTACACCTTCCTGACGACCACCCATGCGCTGACGGTGATCCTGGGGCTGATGTACATCCCCTTCGGGAAGCTCTTCCACATCTTCCAGCGTCCCGGCAACCTCGGCGTGGCCTACTACAAGCGCGAGGGCGCCGAGGGCGAACAGGCCCACTGTTCGGAGTGCGGACGACCGTGGGCCAGCCGCATGCAGGTCGACGACCTGCAGCAGGTGCTGCCCGCGGTGGGGTTCGACTACTCGATCCCCGACGAGCGTGGTGGTGGCAACTACCAGGAGGTCTGCCCGCCCTGCCGACGGCGCCTGGTCACGATGGCCCAGTCCCAACGGGTTGGAGGTTTCGGCTGATGGCGACCCGCCCCGCGAGCGAGGAGGAGCTCGTCGACCGGTACGGGCCGCACCTCAACCAGGCCCCGCCCGGCGGCTGGCAGCGCGACGTCGACGACGTCGACGACATGGTGCGCACCCACTGCTGCTTCTGTGGCCAGCAGTGCAGCCTGTACCTGAAGGTGAAGGACAACCAGGTCGTCGGCTTTGAACCCGACTACGCCTTCCCCTTCAACGAGGGCAAGCTGTGCCCCAAGGGCGTGAAGCGCTACCTGCAGGGCAACCACCCCGACCGGCTGCTCGACCCGCTCGAGCGCGACCCGACCGTCCCGGGCGGCTTCCGCACCGTGGACTGGGACCGGGCGCTTTCGCGCACCGTCGACGAGATCCAGCGCATCCAGGGCCAGTACGGCAAGGACGCGTTCGCCATGCTGTCGGGCGTCTCGCTGACCAACGAGAAGTCCTACCTCATCGGCAAGTTCGCCCGGCTGGCGCTCGGAACCGCCAACCTCGACTACAACGGCCGGCTGTGCATGGTCTCCGCCGGGGCCGCCAACAAGAAGTCCCTCGGGATCGACCGTGCCAGCAACGCCTGGGAGGACATCCCCCGCGCCCGGGTGATCTACCTGGCCGGCACGAACGTCGCCGAGTGCGCGCCGATCACGACCAGCTACATCTGGCGGGCGCGGGACAACGGGGCGAAGCTGATCGTGCAGGACCCGCGCGTCACCCCGATCGCCCGGACCGCCGACGTGTTCCTCGGCCTGCGACCGGGCACCGATTCGGCCCTGTTCGGTGCCGTCCTCAACGTGCTCATCGCGCGGGACTGGCTCGACCACGAGTTCATCGAGCAGCACACCGACGGCTTCGAGGCCGCCGCCGAGGCGGTCGCCGACCACACCCCCGCCTGGGCGGCCGAGGTCACCGGCGTGCCCGCCAACCGCATCATCGACGCCGCCGAGCTGTGGGGCACCGCCGAGACCGGGATGCTGCTGCACGCGCGCGGGATCGAGCACCAGACCAAGGGCGTCGAGAACGTCATGGCGGCCATCAACCTCGGGCTGGCCACCGGCAAGTTCGGGCGCCCCGGCTGCGGCGTCAGCACGATCACCGGCCAGGGCAACGGCCAGGGCGGTCGCGAACACGGCCACAAGTGTGACCAGCTGCCCGGCAACCGCGACATCACGAACCCCGAGCACCGCGCTCACATCGCGAGCGTGTGGGGCTGCGACGAATCGGAGATCCCCGGCAAGGGCATCACCGCCCAGGAGATCATCGAGGCCATCCACCGGGGTGAGGTCCGCGGGCTGCTGTCGATCTGTTTCAACCCGATGGTGTCGCTGCCCGACACCGCGCACACCCGCGCCGCGCTGGAGAAGCTCGACTTCTACGCCAACATCGACTTCTTCCTGTCCGAGACCGCCCAGTTCGCCGACGTCGTGCTCGCCGGGTCGCTGCACGAGGAGGACGAGGGCACCTCGACCAGCGCCGAGGGCCGGGTCATCAAGATCAACCAGGCGATCGAGCCGCCCGGCAACGCCCGCAAGGACTGGCACATCCTGCTCGACATCGCCCGCCGGCTGGGCCGCGGGCAGTACTTCGACCACTTCACCACGACCCAGGACATGTTCGAGGAACTGCGCCATGCCTCCCGCGGCGGCGCCGCCGACTACTACGGCATCACCTGGCAGCGCGTCGAGGACGAGCAGGGCGTGTTCTGGCCCTGCCCCGAGGTCGGCCACCCCGGCATCCGCCGGCTGTACGAGGGCGGCGAGTTCTACACGCCCAACAGGCGCGGGCAGTTCCAGGCGATCCGCTACCGCGACCCGGCGGAGGTCGTCGACGACGACTACCCGGTGTGGCTGACCACCGGGCGGGTCGTCAGCCAGTACCTCTCCGGCACCCAGACCCGCCGCATCGGCCCGCTGGTCGACCAGTTCCCCGAGCCACTGATGGAGATCCACCCGCAGCTGGCCGACCAGCACGGCATCACCGACGGGGACCTCGTCCGGGTCCACTCGCGCCGAGGCAGCATGGACCTGCCCGCACGGGTGGTCACCACGATCCGGCCCGACACGGTCTTCATCCCCTACCACTGGGCCGGCGGCCAGGCCGCCAACCAGCTGACCAACCGCGCGCTCGACCCGATCTCCAAGATCCCCGAGTACAAGGTCGCGACGGTGCGGCTCGAGCGGTTGGGCGAACACCGCGACATCGTCGACATCCGAGACACCGGCCTGTACCGCGAGGGCCACGCCACCTCCCCGCCGGCCACGCCGCCGGACGTCACCACGCCGATCGACCGCCCCCACCGTCCCTGACCTGGCACACCGACGACCCGACGAGAGGACGCCACCGTGCCGGAGCACCCGCACCACCCGACGCCCCCGCCCCACGTCCCCGAGCCGCCCCCCGGCGAGACGCCACCGTCAGGCGGTCACGGACGCGCCGACGTCGGGGAGCTGTTCCCGGACCGCGAGGACGTCGTCTTCGTGATCGACCAGAGCCGGTGCATCGGCTGCAACGCCTGCGTCGCCGCCTGCGCCGAGTGCAGCACGCACCGCGGCGAGTCGATGATCCACCTCGACCACGTCGACCGCGGTAGCACCGTCCAGACCCTGCCCATGGTCTGCATGCACTGCGAGGACCCCACCTGCGCCGAGGTGTGTCCCGCCGACGCCATCAAGCAGACCGAGGACGGCGTGGTGCAGTCCTCGCTGAAGCCGCGCTGCATCGGCTGCTCGAACTGCGTCAACGCCTGCCCGTTCGGGGTGCCC
>CAZDIF010000337.1:0-3504 GCA_964505365.1 uncultured Actinomycetota bacterium | reverse complement strand
CCGGAGCTGGAGGACTGGCTGACCGAGGACCCGTTCGTGATCGAGGGCGACGACCCGTCGAAGCTCCAGACGCTCATCGGGGCCGAGGAGTGGGCAACCAACATCGGCCACCCCGGTCCGGCGAGCCCGGCGATCGGCGAGATCTTCGGGACGTTCGTGATCGTGAACATGATGGCGCGAGCGGCGCGCGGCGACCAGACCGCCGAGCAGTCGGTCGAGGAGGCCACCAGCGAGTGCGAGGAGATCTTCGAGAAGTGGCGAAGCGAAGGCCTGGTCGGCGGCGGTTGATCCTCTCGTGACCGGGACAGGCACGAGAGCCGGTGCCGTCGCATCCCAGAGGAGATGAACGCATGGCGCACGTCGTCGAGGTGCGTGGCCTGAAGAAGCACTTCGAAGGCGGCGATGTCCACGCCGTGGACGGCGTGGACATCGCCACCAACGAGGGCGAGTACGTCGTCCTGCTCGGACCCTCGGGATGCGGCAAGACAACCCTCCTGCGGACCATTGCCGGCCTCGAGAAGCCCACGGAGGGCGAGATCCTGATCGGGGGCAACGTCGTGAACGGCCTGCCGCCGCGGGCGCGTGGAATCGCGATGGTCTTCCAGAGCTACGCGCTGTATCCCCACAAGTCGGTGCTCGACAACATCGTCTTTCCGCTGAAGGCCACGGCGATGGAGAAGTCGGAGCGTCGCGAGAAGGCCGAGTGGGCCGCGTCCCTGCTCGGGATCGACCACCTGCTCGACCGCAGGCCCCGCGCACTGTCCGGAGGCGAACGTCAGCGTGTTGCGCTCGCCCGGGCGCTGGTACGGGATCCCAACGTCTTCCTCCTCGACGAACCGCTGAGCAACCTCGATGCGAAGCTGCGTGCGTCGGCCCGCGACGAGCTGCGCCTGTTCCAGGAGCGGGTCGGCACGACCACGATCTACGTGACCCATGACCAGGTCGAGGCGATGGGGCTCGGCGACCGGATCGCGATCATGTACGCCGGCAAGGTCCGCCAGATCGGTCCACCGAAGGCGGTCTACCTGGACCCGGCGGACACGTTCGTCGCGACGTTCATCGGGTCGCCGCCGATGAACCTGGTGGAGCGGGACGACTTCCTGCTCGGGTTCCGTCCCGAGAACCTGCTCCCGCGCCAGGCCATCACCAGCAACGGTGACAACGTGCTCGAGGTGCAGCTGGACGTCCACCGCACCGAGTACCTGTCCGGTGATCGGCACGCATACGGGCGGGTCCACGGGCTGGGAGAACACGACGCCGACGTGATCGCTCGCATCCCGGCGACGGTGGACACGCCGGTGGAGGGCGGGCGACAGACGTTCGGGGTCCACGAGGACGACCTCCGGTTCTTCGACCGCCAGACGGGGGAACGGATCCCGCCCCGCCCGGTGAGGGGCTGACACGATGGCCGACACGCAGGTGAAGTTCGTGCGACTGCCGCCGGCGGAGCCCCGCCAGCGGCGGTCGCTGGCAGACAACGAGACCCTGCTGGCCCGGATCTTCCTGCTCCCGACCGTCGCCTACATCGTGGCGATGGTCGCCCTCCCCTTCGTGCTCGCGATCCTGTTCAGCTTCAGCGACGTCACGACGGGCAACCCCTCCCTGGACTTCGTCGGGCTGCGCCAGTGGCGGACGATCCTGTCCGACCAGGTGTTCTGGACCTCCTTCTGGAACACCCTCGTCTTCACCGGTATCTCGATGGCGCTGACCGTGGTCCTCGCCAAGGTCCTGGCGATGATCCTGGTCAAGGACTTCAGGGGCAAGTGGGTCGTCCGTTTCCTCGTCCTGCTGCCGTGGACGACGCCGATCTCCCTGGCGGCCGTGTCGTGGCTGTGGATGCTGGACTCCATCTTCAGCCCGATCGACTGGGTCCTGCGCTGGTTCGGCTTCCTCTCGGAAGGCGCCAACGTGATCTGGCTGGGCCGGCCCGGGCTCGCCATGGGGTCGATCATCGCCGTGCACACCTGGCGCATCGTGCCCGTCGCGGCCGTCATCATCATGGCTGGCCTCATGGCGATTCCCAACGAGATCAACGACGCCGCCGACATCGACGGCGCCGGGTTCTGGCGCAAGTTCTGGGAGGTCACGGTCCCGTTGACGCTGCCGATCATCGCGGTCGCGACGCTGTTCGGCGCGATCCTGACCTTCGCCGACATGACGGTGGTGTTCATCCTCACCCGGGGCGGTCCGGTCCAGTCGACCCAGGTCCTGTCGAGCTGGGCCTTCTTCAAGGGCATCGAGGGCGGCGACCTGGCGCAGGGTGCGGCCGTGGCGCTGTTCCTGTTCCCGCTGCTGCTCGCCGCTGCGATCGCGATCCTCCGTTCCGTGAAGCGCAGGGAGGTGATGTAGGTCATGGCCGTGGACACGGCGCCCGCTCGCGAGCACCTCGGCGCGAGCATCGACGTCACGGACACCCAGCAGGTCGAGCGCAAGCGCCGCGAGGCCAACCGGCGCCACCGGCTCGGGCGGATCGCCCTCTACGTCCTGGCCATCGGCGCGGCGTTCCTGGCTGCCGCGCCGTTCCTCTGGAGCACGATCACCTCGTTCAAGGCGAGCCCTGACCTGTACACGAAGGCGAACAACCCCTTCATCTACAACGAGCCCCCCACCCTGGAGCACTGGCGGCTCCTGCTGTTCGACACGGCATTCCTGACGTTCGCGTGGAACACGCTCTGGGTGGGGCTGCTGGTCGTGGCCATCACGTTGGTGGTGGGACTCCCGGCGGCGTACGCGCTCGCACGGTTGGACCTGCGGTGGGGCGGGCCGCTGGGGATCGCGATCTTCATGGTCTACCTCATCCCACCGACCCTCCTGTTCATCCCCATGACCCGGGTCGTCGGGTTCCTCGACCTGCTGAACGACACCTGGTCGCTCGTCATCGTCTACCCGACGATCACGATTCCCGTGTCCGTGTGGCTGCTGATCGGGTTCATGAAGGGCGTCCCGCGCGACATCGAGGAACAGGCGATGGTGGACGGCTACAGCCGGCTCGGCGCCTTCCTGCGGACGGTGGTCCCGCTGGCATTCCCGGGGATCGTGGCCGTGATCGTGTTCGCCTTCACGCTGTCGGCGCACGAGTTCATCTATGCCCTGGCCTTTCTCTCGTCCACCTCCGCGAAGACCATCAGCATCGGCGTGCCCACCGAGCTGATCCGCGGCGACGTGTTCTTCTGGCAGGCGCTGCAGGGTGCCGCGGTCTTCGTCGCCGTCCCGATCGCGTTCGTGTTCAACCTGCTGCTGGAGCGGTTCATCGCGGGGTTCACGATGGGAGCGGTGAAGGGCTGACGGCCCGGACCGCGTGGAGCGTCACGTACCGGTCGACCCGAACCCGCCCGCGCTGCGGGCCGTGTCGTCGAGCTCGTCGACCTCCTCGACGACCGCCTGGCCGACCTCCTGCAGCAGCAGCTGGGCGACCCGGTCCCCCGCCTCGACCGCCACGGGCGCGTCCCCGAGGTTGACCAGGATGACCTTCAGCTCGCCGCGGTAGCCGGCGTCGATCGTCCC
>CAZDIF010000336.1:0-3505 GCA_964505365.1 uncultured Actinomycetota bacterium | reverse complement strand
CCACCTCGGCGTTCGCGCCGGACGACCCGCAGGCGCAGCAGCTGGCCGACGACAATGCCGAGAGCCTGCTGTTCATCAACGACCGCGACGAGTTCGGCAACGACAACGAACCATGGTTCGAGGACGTCCGCCGCCGGGCGGGCGACGTCGTCGAAGCCGGAACCGTCGGCGCCCTGAACTTCAGCTTCGGGGACTTCCTGGTCGAGCCGCTGGCCGAGTTCCCCGAGATCGTGCAGGTCGAGGAGCGCCCGGCGGCACCCGCGCTGGGCGAGGGCAACGACATCGGGGCGTTCAACGTCCTGAACTACTTCAACACGTTCGGTGACAGCGCGGTGCTGCGGGGGGCACGCAACCAGGCGCAGTTCGACCTGCAGTCCGCCAAGATCGTCCAGGCGATCCTGGAGCTGGACACGGCCGTGCTGGGCCTGATCGAGCTGGAGAACGACTACGAGGACCACTACGACGGGGATCCGTCGACGGTTCCCTCGGTCCAGACGCTGGTCGAGCAGCTCAACGCGCAGGCCGGTGCCGGCACGTACGACTGGATCGTCCCGCCCGAATCCGTCCTGACCGACGAGGGCCTCGGCGGGGGCGGACTCGGCACCGATGCGATCGCGCAGGGGATCATCTACCAGCCGGAGCGCGTGACGCCCGTCGGCCAGGCAGCGACCTTCGACATCGATGCACTGCTCGAGGGTGAGGACACCGAGAAGAACCGCTGGCCGCTGGCGCAGAGCTTCCAGGTGGACGGCCAGATCGTCACGGTGGTGGTCAACCACTTCAAGTCCAAGGGGTCCTCCTGCGAGGACGTCGACGGGCCGACCTTCGACCCGGGCGATGACGACGGGACGTTCCTCACCGGCAACTGCAACCTGACGCGGGAGTACGCGGCTCGCCGCCTCGTCGAGTGGGCGGGCGACCGGCCGACAGGCGTCGGCACCGACCAGACGTTCCTCGTCGGTGACTTCAACTCCTACGAGGAGGAAGGGCCGATCGAGATCCTCGTCGACGCCGGCTACGAGGATCTCGTGCAGAGCCTGGCTGACGACGCCTCCACCTTCAAGTTCGACGGCCGGTACGGCCGCCTCGACTACGTCTTCGCCTCGTCGTCGGCGTCCGACATCGTCGAGGATGCCGAGGTGTGGCAGGCAAACTCCCCCGAGCCGTACGGCTACCTCTACTTCAACGACCCGGTCGAGACGCCGGAGACGGCCTCCGCGTACGCCTCCAGCGATCACGACCCCGTCGTGGTGTCGATCGAACCCCGATCGCGGTCGGGCGGTCGAGGGCCGGCCCGCTGACGACCCCATAGTCCGGACATTTCGCACGGTTTGACGAGGACCGGTGTGAGGCCGGGGTCGTCGGCGTCGTACGCTCCCGACGACCCCGCGTTCCTCCCACCAAGGCATCCGACGTGCGCATCCTCGTCGCCGACAAGCTGTCCGACGCCGGCGTGCAGGCCCTGGCCGAGCACCACGACGTCGACGTCAACACCGGCCTGTCCAAGGGCGAGCTGCTTGGCGTCATCGGCGACTACGACGGCGTCGTCGTCCGGTCCGCCACGACCATCGACGCGGACGTCATCGAGGCCGGCAGCAACCTCAAGGTGATCGCCCGTGCCGGGGTCGGCCTCGACAACGTCGACGTCGACGCCGCCACCCGCCACGGCGTCATCGTCTGCAACGCGCCCCAGTCCAACATCATCTCGGCCGCCGAGCACACCGTCGCCCTGATCTGCTCGCTGGCCCGCAACATCCCGCAGGCCCACGCGGCGCTCGTCGGCGGCGCCTGGGAGCGGTCGAAGTGGTCGGGCACCGAGCTGTACGGCAAGACCCTCGGCGTGCTCGGGCTCGGTCGGATCGGCACGCTGGTCGCCCAGCGCTGCAACGCCTTCGGCATGAAGCTCGTCGCCTACGACCCCTACGTCGCCCCCGAGCGCGCCGCCCGCCAGGGCGTCACGCTGCTCGACTCCGTCGACGAGGTGCTCGAGGTCGCCGATTTCGTCACCGTCCACCTCCCGAAGACCCCCGACACGCTCAACCTGCTCGATGCGGACCGCCTCAAGCGGATGAAGCCCACCGCCCGGCTGGTCAACGTCGCCCGTGGCGGCATCGTCGACGAGGCGGCGCTGGCGGAGGCACTGCAGGCTGGCGTCATCGCCGGGGCGGCCCTGGACGTGTACGCGACCGAGCCCACCACCGAATCGCCCCTGTTCGGCCTGCCCAACTGCGTCGTCACCCCCCACCTCGGCGCGTCCACCGAGGAGGCCCAGGACAAGGCCGGCACCCAGGTCGCCGAGGCGGTCCACCTCGCGCTGGCAGGCGAGTTCGTCCCCACCGCCGTCAACGTGCAGGGCGGCCAGGTCGTCGACGCCATCCGGCCGTTCCTGTCCGTGGGGGAGAAGCTCGGGCGGCTGTTCACCGCCCTCGCCGAAGAGGGGTCCGCAGGCGAGGTCACCATCGAGTACGCCGGTGCGGTCGCCGACGAGGACACCCGCGTGCTCGGCCTGTCGGTCCTGCGCGGCATCCTTGCCGCCGTCTGCCACGAACCGGTGACCTTCGTCAACGCCCCGCTGCTGGCCGAGGACCGCGGCCTGACGCTGCGCGAGGTCAGCAATGCCCACTCCGAGGACTACGTGTCGCTGGTCCGCGTGTCGGGCCTCGACCGGGACGGCCAGCCGATCTCCGTGGCCGGGACCGTGTTCCAGCCGGGCGACCGCGAACGCCTCGTCGAGGTGTGGGGCACCGAGATCGACATCGAGCCGACCGACCACATGGCGTTCCTGCGCTACGAGGACCGGCCGGGCGTCATCGGCACGGTCGGTGCCGCCTTCGGGGATGCTGGCGTGAACATCGCCGCCGCCCAGGTCGGCCGCATCGACGTCGGCGGGACCGCGGTGATGGCCCTCGCGCTCGACGACGCGCCCGAGCGTGACGTCCTCGACCAGGTCGCGGCCCAGATCGGCGCCGAGGAGGCCCGCGCCCTCCACCTCGGCTGAGCCCACCGCGTCCGGTCAGGGCACGACGTGCCGCCGGGTGTAGCGCGGGTCCCGGTACGCGCCGCTGTCGAGCACCTCGGCCAGCGCCTCGGCCGCGTCCAGCGCGTCGACGTGGCGCACGAGCGCCGGGGCGAACCCGAACCGCAGCAGGTCCGGCGGGCGGTGGTCGCCGAGGACGCGCCGGTCGACCAGCGCCTGCACGATCGCGTAGGCATCGGCATGGCGCAGTGACACCTGTGCGCCGCGGCGAGAGGGCTCCCGCGGCGTCACCACCTCGACGCGGTCGCCCACCAGGTCGTCGCAGGCCGCGACGAAGGTGTCCGTGAGGCTGGCGGCCCGTGCGTCGAGGTCGCGCGTGTCGACCCCCTCGAAGGCGGCCAGTGCCTCGTCGACACCGACCAGCGACAGGACCGGCGGCGTGCCGTTGCGGAACCGGGCCGCGCCTGCGGCCGGCGCCCAGTCCGGCTCGAACGCGAACGGCCGGGCATGGCCGAACCACCCACGCAC
>CAZDIF010000335.1:2340-3506 GCA_964505365.1 uncultured Actinomycetota bacterium | reverse complement strand
CGGCATCGCCCAGATCGGCAAGTCGTTCCGCAACGAGATCACGCCCGGCAACTTCATCTTCCGGACCCGCGAGTTCGAGCAGATGGAGATGGAGTGGTTCTGCGAGCCCGGCACCGACGAGGAGTGGCACCAGTACTGGATCGACGAGCGGATGGACTGGTACGTCGACCTCGGGATCCGGCGCGAGAACCTGCGCATCCGCGAGCACGATGAGGACGAGCTCTCCCACTACGCCAAGCGCACCGTCGACGTCGAGTACTTCTTCGCCGACGAGTCGCTCGGCTGGTCCGAGCTCGAGGGCATCGCCAACCGCACCGACTTCGACCTCACGGCCCACAGCCGGGCGTCGGGGGAGACGCTCGAGTACTACGACCAGCCCAACGACCACCGCTACACGCCGTACGTGATCGAGCCGGCGGCTGGCGCGACCCGGGCGGCACTGGCGTTCATCGTCGACGCCTACCGCGTCGAGCAGGCCCCGGACGCCAAGGGGGAGATGCAGGAGCGCACCGTCCTCAAGCTGGACCCGCGGCTGTCCCCGTACAAGGTCGCGGTGCTGCCCCTGTCGAAGAAGGAGGAGCTGGTCCCGCTGGCCCGCGAGGTCTTCGACACCGTCAAGGTCGACTGGATGGCCGACTACGACGAGACGCAGGCCATCGGGCGGCGGTACCGCCGGCAGGACGAGGTCGGCACGCCCTACTGCGTCACGGTCGACTTCGACTCGCTCGACGACCGGGCCGTGACCGTCCGCGAGCGGGACACGATGGAGCAGGACCGGGTCTCCCTCGACCGCCTGCAGGAGTACCTGCGCGAGCGCCTGCCGAGGTAGGTCAGGCCTGCAGTCGGACGGCGGCCACCCACGGGGACGGGCCCTCGGCCACCCGCTGCAGGCCCTCGCGCATGACGGCGGCGTGCCACTCGCGGGCCCGGGCCACGACGCGCTCCATCACGTGGCCCGACGGTGGGGCCTGCCGGGCCACGATGCGGGGTCGCGCCGAGGCGATGTCGGCCTGCACCAGCACGCAGCTCGCGCAGGTGCCGGCGGGCTCCTCCGGCTGGTGCCGGCGCGTGCACGCGGCGGGCGCCGGTGGGACGTCCAGCGCAAGGCGTGCGGCGTCCCGGGCCCGGGCGACCTCGTCCCGGTCGATCCCGATGGCCGCGCCGAC
>CAZDIF010000335.1:0-2240 GCA_964505365.1 uncultured Actinomycetota bacterium | reverse complement strand
TCCACGCGGTCCGACCCGATCATCACCGTGTCGATGAAGCGTTCGACCACCCGTGCGTTCCTTGTCGGGGCCAGCTGCCGAGGTTCATGCCCTCCATCGGCATCGGGGGGCACGGACTGGAGTGCCGGTCACCCGAAATGGTCGGTTCCGGGCCCCTGGCGGCCCATGACCGTCCGCACGTCCTGCTCGATCGCCGCGGTCCGGGCGAGCAGGTCGGTCATCGCCTGCAGCAGGAACGACGCGATCATCAGCAGGGCCCCGACCGCGAACGTCAGCACCCACACGGCCACGGCGAACGGCAGTTCCCCCTGCTGGTACAGGACCGCGCCCGCGACGACCCCGGCGAGGCCGCACGCGTACGCCAGGGTGCGGGCCACCGCGGCGGCACCGCGGAGCTCACGTGGGCTGGGGGTCTCGGGCATCGGGTGACCTCCCCACGACGTCGGCCCGGCGTCGTGGGACACCGGGCCGAGTCGAGGACGGGTGGGGCGGCGTCAGTGGCGCACGATCGGCTTGAGGTCCTTGGCCTGGTCGATCCACTTCTGGACGACCTTCACCGACGGGGTGCGCTGGACCAGCTTGTTCTTCCTGGCCTTGTTCTTCTTCTCCATCGCCGCGGTGAGGTTCTCGGCGTTGCGCGTGCGGAGCTCCTTGATCGTGTCCACGCCCGCGGCCTCCAGCAGTTCGCTGTACTGGCCGCTGATGCCCTTGATGCGCATGAGGTCGGCGTGGTTGACCCAGGTCAGGATCTGCTTCTCGCTGATCTTGACCTCCTTCGAGAGCTTCTCCCGACGCTTCTTGGTGTTGGCGTTCGCGAGCAGGGCCTCCGTGGTACGGATCCCTGCCTCCCGCAGCTTGTTGGCCTTGGCCTCTGCGATGCCCTCGATGGCGGTGATCGTCGCCACGGTCCTGGCTCCCTTGCGTCCGGGGTCGTTGATGATTGCAGGAAGGCTAGGAGGTGCGCGGACCGTCGCCAACCATTCGTCGACGCCGTGGTCGGTGACACCGCGATCCCGCCGCCCGCAGCGATATCCTCGTGGGCACACACGGCGATGGCCCGCTGATGACCGAGGACCCGACGGAGACGTCTCCCGACGAGGGTCGCCCAGGCGGCGACCTGGCCTGGGACGACGCCCTCTGCCGCCTCGAGGACGTCCTGCTGGCGCTGCCCTTCGACGAGGCGCTGCCGGACCTCGCGGACCTGCTCCATCGCGCCCGGGTACCACTCAGCCTCGTCGAGCACGACGAGCGGGCGCGCAAGCTGCTGGGCGAGGCCATCCTCGCCCGACCCGCCGTCGAGGGTGACGTCGTCCAGCGGGCCCGCGTCCGTGTCGAACTGCTCACGCTCGAGGTGCGGGTGCTGCGCGATCGGCTGCAGGACCCCGGCACCGGCGCCGACGAGGTGGCGGCCATCGTCGATCGCCTGGAGATGGTCGAGCGGCAGCTGCGCTCGCTCTCCGGCGACCACTGATCTCGCGCCACCCCGACGACGCGGCCGGGTGACCGCAGCACCTACGCTGCCGGTCGTCGCCTTCGTCCAGGTGCCCCGGAGAGACCCGTGAGCAGTCCGACGTCCATCGCTCCCGCCGACGGCCGCCTCGGCGTGCTGTGTGTCGGCCTCGGCGCGGTCACCACCACCTTCCTCGCCGGTGTCGAACTGGCCCGGAAGGGCCTCGGTGCGCCCATCGGGTCGCTCACCCAGATGGGCACCATCCGGCTGGGCAAGCGCACCGAGGGGCGGGCACCGCTCATCCGGGACTTCGCGCCGCTCGCGGGGCTCGACGACCTCGTGTTCAGCGCGTGGGACCCGTACCCCGACGACGCCTACGTCTCGGCCCAGAAGGCCGGCGTCCTCGAATCGCACCGCCACCTCGAGCCCATCGGGGACTTCCTGCGCGGGATCGAGCCCCAGGCGGCGGCCTTCGATCCCAGCTATGCCAGTCGGCTGGAGGGTCGGCACGTCAAGACCGGCTCCAAGCGGGACATGGTCGAGGGGCTGCGCCAGGACATCCGGGACTTCAAGGAGCGCGAGGGCCTCGACCGGATGGTGATGATCTGGTCGGCCTCGACCGAGATCTACGTCGAGCCCGCCGCGCCGCACCTCGACATCGATGCGTTCGAGCATGCCGTCGACGACGGCGACCCGTCGATCACGCCATCGATGCTGTACGCGTACGCGGCCATCAAGGAGGGCGTGCCGTTCGCCAACGGGGCGCCCAACCTGACCGTCGACGCCCCGG
>CAZDIF010000334.1:0-3510 GCA_964505365.1 uncultured Actinomycetota bacterium | reverse complement strand
CGATCCCAGAAGAGCGTCTCGTTCCGCTCGAAATCCCCGTTGGCATCCTGGTCCATGAAGCGCAGGTCCCCAGAGATCTGGGTGATGGTGGCCCCCACCGCGCTGTCGCTCCCCGGGATCTGGGCCCCGGTGGACAGCCGGATATCGTTGGCCTGGAGCTGGTTGACCGACGAGGACGCGAAGACCGTCTCGCCCGGGTCGGGCACGCCGTCGGTGTCCCCATCCTGGAAGGTGATGTAGGTCGGTCCTCCAGAGCGGAGGCTGAAGCTGGTCGTGCCATCCTGTGCAGTCACCCGGTAGCCGAAACCGCCGATCTGGGCGGAGGCAAGCGGGACGGCCACGAGGGCCAGGGTGAGCGCGATCACGGGGAGAACGCCGCGGGAGAGCATGGTCTCGAACACGACCAAGGTCTTCACCGTCATACGTCTGTCGCTATCCACCCGGTCCCTTCGTGTAGTGCCAAGCTGAGGCGGCCCCCGTCGCGGTCGTCGGAGGAAGCCTGGACGTGGACGTGTAGGAGAAGGTAGAGAAGGGAGAAGGAGAGAAGAGAGCGGGCTGAGCCCGCTGGGGTGACCTACTGGCCGAAGCGGCGACGCGCCAAGAGCGCCAAGCCGACAGCAGCCAGGACGGCGAGCAGGCCAGGCCCGGGAGCACCGTTCCCATCGGTCTCGTTGAGCTTCCCCAGGATCTCCTGGAGGGCCTTGTTGTTCTGTTGGGCCGTGTCCCGCGCGTCCTCCGCGGCCTCCTTGGCCTGCTGGGCGGTGTCCTTGGCCTGTTGGGCGGTGTCCTTGGCGTCGCGGGCGATCTCCTCCGCCTCGCTGGGCTCACCATCCCCATCGCCACCGTCAGCGGGGGGCTGACCCGTGGCCGTCGCGTGGATCGTCACCGACATCCGGGCGGTCTCACCGTCGCTGTCCGTCGCTGTAGCGACGATGGTGTAGTCCTTGGCGCCACCTGCTGTGAAGCTGGTGCTCCAGGAGGTCGTGCCCGTGACGCTACGGGCGGCACCGTTGACGGTCACCTCGACGGACGAAAGGCTGTCGGAGCCGCCAGAGGCTGTCCCCGAGATGCTGATCGACGAGCCCACCTGATGGTAGCTGTCGTCGGCCGGGCTGCTGATGCTGACGCTCGGTGGCGTCTCGGCCGGTGGGGTGCTACCGCCACCTCCACCGCCACCGCCGCCACCGCCGCCACCGCCCGAGGCGGTCCCGCCGGTGGTCGTCGAGCCTCCGCTCCCGGAGATCCGGACGTCACCTGCCGTCGGGCCGGTCCCCGCAGAGCGGATGTCGAGGTAGACATGATCGTCCAGCCCGTAGGATTGATCCCCGTCCTTGTCGACAGCGCAGTACGCGGTCGCGGGGAGCGCCGAGAGGCTGAACGAGAGGTCGCTGTTGCCCGAGGCGACCTTAGCGCCGGCACCGCTGGAGCCGGATGGAGCCTCGAGCCGCACGTCACCGACGGTCACCGTGTTGCTGTTGTCGCTGTCGATGTAGACGGCATCGTCGACGGAGAACCGGCTGTCGCCGTCCTCATCGTAGAAGGCCCAGGTCCCCGGCAGCGCGATCACGGTGACCCCGCCGCTGCTCACATCGAAGTCCCCGGACCGGACTTGCGTTCCCGCAGCCAGCGACGAGGAGGCAGCGGTCAGGCGCAGGTCGAGGACGTTGATCGCCGTGTTCGCTTGCCGGCTCAGGTAGATGGGCTCCTCCAGGTCCAGGCCGCCGTCGCCATCCTCGTCTCGGAAGTAGAGGGTCGCCGAGCCCCAGTTGAAGGTGCCGGCCGTCTTGCAGCTGTAGAACGCATCCTGGTCGGTCTGGGTGATGACGTGTCCGACGCTGCCGGAGTTGGTCGTCAGGCGGACATCACCGGGCGAGATGAAGCCGTCGCCATCGGAGTCGAAGAAGATGGCGTCTGAATCCGTCGAGTCATCTTGGACGACGTTGTAGCCCGTCGACCCGTCCGAGTCGTGGTAGCGGAACTGGGTCATCGCCACGCCAGCCGTCGAGAGGCTTCGCCCGATGTCCGTGGCGCCCGAGCTGACCTGACCGAAGCTGAGGCTGTCCTCGGTGTTCAGACGGATGTCGCCCTGGTTGACCTGGCCGTTGTTGTTCGTGTCGATGTAGAGGTTATCGCCCTTCTCGAAGGCACCGTTGCTGTTCGCATCGTAGTACGCCAGCCGGTTGCCGAGGTTCACGACCGGAGACGGCGCCGAGGTGGCCTCACCATCGTTCCCATCGATCTGGGTCCCTTGGCTACCTGAGATGCCGGTCCCGACGATGATCCGGACATCCCCCACGTTGACCGTCGTGTCGGTTAGCGAGAGCCAGAGCGACTCGCCGGGGGAGTACGCGCTGTCGGTGGGGTTCGAGTCGTGATAGAGGAACGTGGGACCCGCGAACGCGGCGTCGTACTCCCCGGTCATCTCCTGGGTGCTCCGGGTCAGGACGTTGCCGTAGCTCCCGGAGGGCCCGACGTCTCCGTCGTCGATGAGGATGTCGCCGGCGGTGACCGAGCCAGAGGCATCCATGTCGAAGTAGACCGCATCGGCCTGGGAGAAGGTGCCGTCACCGTCTTTGTCCCAGTACATGATGGTCGGGGTCGCGGGCACGGCCGTCAAGGCATCGCCGATCTCCGAGGCGCTGGCGGCGACACGGGTCCCCGCGCTCGACGGCCCCACTGGGAGGTCGCCTGCAGCCACGGCGTTGGTCCCGGTCACCGTATCGAGGTAGACCCGCTCTGTCGGCTGGCGGACACCATCGGTGGCGCCGCTGGGCTCCGTGTCCCGGAACTTGAGGGCAGGGGACAGCGTGGACGTGTAAGATTGTGTGCAGCAGTCGGCGTCGGCTGCGACGACCCGGGTCCCGGGGCTCCCGACGGACGTCGTCCCGCTCTTCCCCTGGGTCAAACGCACATCCCCCGGGTTGACGGTGCCGCTGTTGTCGATGTCGATGTACAGAGGATCGTCGGGGTCCGAGGTGCATGCGTTACCGTCGCTGTCGCTGTTGATGCACTTGATCAGGCCCAAACCGCTGCCCCCGGAGGGTGCTGTGAGGACAGCGTAGGCGTCCGTGTCCGCCGCCAGGACGAAGCCCCCGTACGTCCCCGGAGTGCCGGCGGAGGCTCCTGGGACGAAGGCGAAAACTGCCGACAGCAGAGCGAGAGCGACGATGGTTGTCGTGAGGTGACCTGGTCCGCGTTCCATGGGGATCCCCTAAGCTGGTCGAGTGAACAACGACGCCCGTACTTAAGGGGGATGGATTCGTGTGGTTGCACCCGCAACCCCTTCCCCGCGGAGGAGCGCTATCGCTGGGGTGGAGGAGAGAAGGAAGAAGAGGGAAGACGGGCCGTGAGGCCCGTGGGGTCGATCGGTTAGGTCCGATCAGTCCTTGCGGCGGACCGCCAGGGCAGCGGCGCCAGCGACAGCGGCCAGAGCGGCCACGAGCCCGAAGCCGGGTGTGCCGTCCTGGGGCGCCTCACCGTCGGCGCTACCGTCGTCGCCGTCCATGCTGC
>CAZDIF010000333.1:0-3520 GCA_964505365.1 uncultured Actinomycetota bacterium | reverse complement strand
TCATGCACCGCGACGACGTCGCGATCATCGACCAGCGCGAGATCGGCGTCGACACCCGCGACTTCCCCACCGCCCTGCGTGCCGTGTCCCGTCAGGACCCCGACGTCATCTTCATCGGGGAGATGCGCGACATCGAGACCGTCACCGCGGCCCTGCAGGCCGCCGAGACCGGCCACTTCGTCATCTCGACCCTGCACACCACCGACGCGGCCGAGACCGTCCACCGCGTGATCGACATGTTCCCCAAGGAGCAGCAGCACCAGGCACGGCTGTCCCTGGGCGGTGCGCTCAAGGGCATCGTCTCTCAGCGGCTGGTCGCCCGGTCGACCGGCGAGGGCCGGGTCGCGGTCATCGAGGCCATGGCGGTGACCTCCCGCATCCAGGAGTTCATCACCGACCCCGAGCAGACCGAGCAGATCACCGACGCCATCGCCGAGGGCGGCTACTACGGCATGCAGACCTTCGACCAGCACCTGCTCAAGCTGTTCCAGGCCGGCGAGATCAACCTCAAGGACGCCCTCAGCACCGCGTCCAACCCGCACGACTTCAAGGTCGCGCTGCGCGCCGCCGGCCTCGCCCACGCCGGCTGATCCCCCGGCCCCCGGTCCGCGCCGCAGGTCCGCCGGCCCCGCTCATAGCCCGTCGCCGGCCGCGCTCGCACCTGCCGCCCCACCGCCGAGGTGTGCACCGTCTGCGCACTTTGCCCCGGGGTCGAGGTGCACACCTCGCACGCACGGCGGAGGTGTGCACCGTTTGCGCTGTCTGGACCGGGGGTGCGGTGCACACCTCAGGATCGGGAATGGACCCGTCTGATCGGCCGTTGATCCGGTTGGGTGCTTTGTGAAACTCTTCACAAAGCACGAACACTGCGATCGGATGTGCCGTGTCCACTCCCGTGTCCCACGTCGTCGTGATCGGTGCCGGGTTTGGCGGGCTGACCGCCGCCCGGGCGTTGGCCGACCGTGCCGGTGACCACCCGGTCCGGGTGACGCTGGTCGACCGGCGCAACCACCACACCTTCCAGCCGCTGCTGTACCAAGTCGCGACCGCCGCCCTGCCGCCGCAGGACGTGGGCCACCCGGTGCGCGGGATCTTCGGCCGGCGTCGCCGCCGTCGGGCCGACCGGAGCCCGGTGGCCGTGCGCGTCGGTGAGGTGGTCGCGGTGGACCGAGCCGCCCACGAGGTGCACCTGGCCGACGGTTCGACGCTGGCCTACGACCGGCTCGTCGTGGCCGCGGGTGCGGTCACCAGCGACTTCGGCCTGCCCGGGGTCGAGCGCCACGGCTTCGGCCTGAAGTCCCTCCCCGAGGCCCTGGCGCTCCGCGACCACGTGCTGCGCCAGTTCGAGCAGGCACGCCACGACGGCGGGCCGGACGATGCCGGGTGGTTGACGTTCGTGATCGCCGGCGGTGGGCCGACCGGGGTGGAGCTGGCCGGTGCCATGGCCGAGCTCGTCGACGACGTCATCGCGCGCGACCACCCCGACCTCGACGTCGGGCGGGTGCGGATCGTCCTGTTGGAGATGGCGGACCGGCTGCTCGGTGGCTTCCACGAGGGCTCCGGCAAGTACGCGGTCCGGGCACTGCGCGAGCGCGGTGTCGAGGTCCGGCTGGGCGCCGCCCTGGCGCGCGCGGCCGCCGACCACGTCGAGCTCGACGACGGGACGACCATCCCGACGCGGACGCTCGTGTGGGTGGCCGGCGTCACGGCCTCGCCGCTCGGTGGGGCCCTCGAGGCCCGGCGCACGCGGGGTGGCCGGGTCGAGGTGACCGACACCCTGCAGCTGCCCGACGACCCGGACGTGTACGTGATCGGCGACCTCGCCGGCGCACGGGACGCGGAGGGGGAGCTGCTGCCCCAGCTTGCCCCCGTGGCGATCCAGCAGGGCCGCTGGGTGGCACGGCACCTGGCCGCGACCCTCACCGGCGAGCCGGCCCCGGCGGGCTTCCGGTACCGGGACAAGGGCACGATGGCGACCATCGGGCGGCACGATGCCGTCGCGGAACTGCCGTACGGCATCCGGTTCGGCGGTGTGCCCGCGTGGCTCGCCTGGCTGGGGCTCCACCTGCTGTTCCTCGTGGGCTTCCGCAACCGCGTGGCGGTGTTCCTGTCGTGGGTGTGGAACTACATCGCCAACGACCGGTCCTCGCGACTGATCCTCAACGCCGACCCGTCCGACCGTGTCGACTCGCCCGCGCTGGACCGCGCCGGCTGACGGATCCGGGCACACGACGAGGGGCGCCGCGACGTGCGGCGCCCCTCGAATGTGTGGGAGTGCGTCAGGCAGCCAGGGTCTGGCTGCTGCGACGCAGGGTGCGCAGGTTCCGGCGCGCCTCCTCGAGCTCGAGCAGCGCCTGGTGGCGCTCCTCGAACGTCGCGGTGCGGGAGCGACGGAGGTCGTCGTCACGCAGCCACGCCGAGAGCAGCGTCTCGAACGCGGCCTGCTTGTCGGTCGACCATGCCTGCGGGGTCAGGTGTGGGATGGTGCGCATAGGCAACCCCCTCGGACGTCGGAACGGGAGACAGGGACTTGGAGTCCGAGTTGGCGGATGCAGTGATCCGATGGCCGGATGATCCCTCACGGACCCTTGTCCGGTCAATGCCATCCGGCCCGGAAGTGGACCCCGAACGGCCTGGTTTCGCGGCGGCCACCATCGACCGGACACTCCCCTCGTGCGCCCGCCGCCCGGACGGCCCGGACCGCCGTCACAGGACCTTGCTGAGGAACGCCTGCGTGCGGGGCTCCCGGGGTGCGGAGATCAACTGCTCGGGGGCGCCCTCCTCGACCACCACGCCCTCGTCCATGAAGACCACCCGGTCGGCGACCTCGCGGGCGAACCCCATCTCGTGGGTGACCACCATCATCGTCATGCCCTCGTCGGCCAGGGTCCGCATCACCTCCAGCACGTCCCCGACCAACTCGGGGTCGAGGGCACTGGTGACCTCGTCGAACAGCATCATGTCCGGGTCCATGCACAGCGCACGTGCGATGGCCACGCGCTGTTGTTGCCCCCCGGACAGCTGCGCCGGATACGCCTGCTCCTTCTCCTCCAGGCCCACCCGGGCCAGGTTGAACCGCGCGATCTCTTCCGCCTCCTGCCTCGACCGCTTCCTGACCCGCCGCTGGGCGATGGTGAGGTTGCGCATGACCGACAGGTGCGGGAAGAGGTTGAACGCCTGGAAGACGATCCCGATCCGTCGACGCACGTCATCCAGGTCGATGTCCGGGGCGGTGATGTCGATGCCCTCCACCACGATTCGGCCGGCATTTGGCTCCTCCAGGCGGTTGACACACCGCAGCAGCGTCGACTTGCCGGAGCCGGACGGGCCGATGACGCAGACCACCTCGCCGTGCTGGACGTGGAAGTCGATGCCGCGGAGGACCTCGAGCCCCCCAAAGGACTTGTGGAGGTCGACGATGTCGATGGCAGCGTGCGGCTGCGCCGTCGGCGACGTGGTCATGGATTCCTCAGCGGGCATGGGCCGTCCGGCGTTCGAGGACGGCGACGAGCTGCGTCAG
>CAZDIF010000332.1:0-3527 GCA_964505365.1 uncultured Actinomycetota bacterium | reverse complement strand
ACCGACGAGGCCAGCACGGCCGCCGCCTGGCGTCGCTCGGGGGAGTGGTCCTCGATCCCGCCGACGCCGGCGGCCACCAGGACCCCGTGCGGCGTCCGGGCCCGGTCCGCGGCCACCACCGAGCGGCGGGTCGGTCGGTACGAGCGGAGCGCCACCGGGGGCACGTCGGCGCCGTCGCTGGCGGCGTGGGCACGGCGGTAGACCCGCCCGTAGACGAACCCGCACCCGCCGACGGCCAGCGCCGCACCCAGCGGGACCAGCATGACGAGGTGGACCAGCCCGAACACCAGCGCGGAGCGCAGCTCCACGGGCAGGGAGGCGTCCTCCAGCCCGGCTCGGAACACCTCCTCCTCGACGAAGGCCAGCCACGGCAGCAGCACGACCAGCGGCAGCAGGAACGCTGACGACAGCAGCAGCAGGGGCCAGTCGACGGTGCCGGTCGCCGGGGCCGGAGTGCGGGCCACGGCCTCCTCCAGGGGGCTGAAGACCGCGTTGGCCTCGAACCCCAGCAGCGTGCCGAGCCCAACGCCGAGGCCGGGCACGTGCCCCACGAGCAGCGTCGCGACGCCGACCACCGCGACCAGCAGCCCGGCGGCACCGAGGAGGTGGCGCGGCCGCAGCGAGGACCAGATCGTGGTGGTCAGCCGGCGGTGGTGCCAGGCGCCCCTGGCGGCACGGCCGAGCGTCACCAGGATCCACCCGGCGATGGCGAGACGGACGACGGAGGCGAGCACGCGGGCAGGGTACGTGGGTGTGGGCGGCTCCCCTCGCGCGTCGGATGCGACCGGTAGGTTGGCATGGAAGCCACACGAGGAGGAGCGTCCATGGCCCTCATGACCCGTCGTCGCCACGAACCGGACCCCGTCGCGGAGCTGCGTGATCGCGCCCGCGAGATCGGGGGTGACGTCCAGGGACGTGCCCAGGAGGCCGCCGCTCGTGCCCGCGAGGTGTCCGAGCCCGCCATCGAGCGCGTCCGCGAGGTGTCCGAGCCCGCGCTCGACCGTGCCATCGAGGTGGGCGAACCCGCCGTGCGCCAGGGCCGCGACCAGCTCGTCCGGGCCCTGCGGACGCTCGCCCGTCTCGCGGCGTTCGTGCCGGGCCTGGTCGCCACGGCCCTCTCGGCACTGTCGAGCGGCCTCGTCCGCCTGGCCGACCGGTCGGCCCAGTACGCGGACGTGCCCGGCCCGTCGGTCCGCGACCGGCGCGGCCGCCGGCTCCGCACGGCACTGTGGTTCGTCGGCGGGTTCGCCGCCGGGACCGCCTCGGGCTACGCGCTCAGCGAGGCGCGCCACCGCCGCGAGGCGTCGGGCGAGGCGACCGTCCGTGCCGTCCCGGATCCCGGCCAGTCCGGCGGCAGCGACTCGACCCGGCCGGCCGCCGGTTGAGCTCCGGGCTGCTCGGCGACGACGAGCTCGTCGGCGAGGTCGTCGGGGTCGTCTACACCGACACCCGCACCGGGTTCGGCGTGGTCGAACTGGCCCCGACGGGGACCGGCCGTGACGGGGCCCGGTGCGCCGGGCCCCTGGCCGACCTGGTCGAGGGGCAGTCGGTCCGGGTCGTCGGTCGCTTCACCGAGCACCCGAAGCACGGCGAGACGTTCGAGGTCGTCTACTACGAGCAGGTGGCCCCGACCAGCGAGGCCGGGCTGCGCACCTTCCTGCGCTCCGAGCGGTTCCGCGAGGTGCCGGCCGCCGCGGTGGACCGCGTGCTGTCGACGTTCGGGGCGCGGGCGGGCGCGGTCATCGAGCGCGAGCCCGATCGGCTGACCGGCGAGGCACGGCTCGACCCCGACGACGCCCGGGCCCTGCAGGAGGCCTGGGCCGAGGGCGCCTCCTTCGCCCGCCTGCACGAGCTGCTCGCCGCGGCCCGCGTGCCCGCCGACGTGGTCCGCGCCGCCCATGCCCACTTCGGCACCGAGGCGGCCGCGGTCCTGCGCGACGACCCCTACGCCCTGCTCGACGTCGAGCGCGCCGGCTTCGCGCAGGCCGACGCGCTGGGCCGCCACCTCGGGATCGAGCCCACCGACCCACGCCGGCTGGCGGCCGGGGCGCTGGCGGCCGTGCGGTCGTCCCGGCGCCGTGACGGCCACCAGGTGCTGGCCCGGCCGGACGTGGTCGCCGCGGCCGCCCAGCTGCTGTCCGTTGACGCGGTGCTGGCCGAGGAGGGCATCGGCACGGCCGTGGCCCGGGGCATGCTCGGCGAGGACGCCGTGGTGCCCGCGCCCGCACTCGTGGCCGGGGACACCGAACCCAGCCCGGTCGTGTCCACCCCCGCCGCCCTGCGCGCCGAACGGGCCCTGGCCGACGAGCTCGGCCGGCTGCTGGGCGCGACCCCCCGGCTGCGCATCGACGCGGACGACCTCGACGGCGACCTCACCGACGGCCAGCGCGCGGCGGTGCGGCTGGCCCTGTCCACGCCCGTCAGCGTGCTGACCGGCGGACCGGGCACCGGCAAGACGCGCACCATCCAGGAGGTCGTGCGCCTCGCCCTCGACGCCGACGCCACCGTCGCCCTGTGCGCCCCGACGGGCCGCGCCGCCAAGCGCATCGAGGAGCTGGTCGGGCACGCCGCCACGACCGTGCACCGCCTGCTCGAGGCCCGGCCGCTGCCGTCCGGGCAGTTCGTCTTCCGGTACGGCACCGACGAGCGCCTGCCCATGGACCTGATCGTGTGCGACGAGGTGTCGATGTGCGACACCTCCCTGGCGCGCTCGCTCGTGCAGGCCGTGGACGACGGCGCCCACCTCCTGCTCGTCGGCGACCCCGACCAGCTGCCGTCGGTGGGGCCCGGGGACGTCCTGCGGGACCTGCTGCGCTCCGGGGCCGTGCCCACGACCGAGCTGACCGAGGTCCACCGGCAGGCGGCCGCGTCGCGGATCGTCGCCCTGGCCCGGGCCGTCGACGCCGGCGAGGTCCCGATCCTGCCCGGTGCCGACGGCGACCTGTTCATGGGCGAGGAGCGCCGCCGGGAGGCCATCGTCCCCCGGGTCGTCGAGGCGGTCGCCGAGCGGGCGCCCGCCTACTTCGGCGTCGAGCCCTCCGACATCCAGGTCGTCGCACCCGTCTACCGCGGCCCCTGCGGGGTCGACGCGCTCAACGCCGCGCTGAAGGTCCGGCTCAACCCCGACGAGGGCCAGCCCGCCCTGCACGGCCTGCAGGTCGGCGACCGGGTGATGCAGACGCGCAACGACGCCGACCTCGACGTGTCGAACGGCGACGTGGGCGAGGTGGTCGACGTCGGCCGCAAGCGCCTGCGGGTGGCGTTCCCCCGTGGCGAGGTGACCTTCGACCGCGACCAGGCGCGCGACCTCACGCTGGCGTGGGCGATCACCGTGCACAAGTCCCAGGGCGGGGAGTGGCCGGTCGTCGTGCTGGTCGCCGACCGCAGCCACCGGGCGATGCTGTGGCGCAACCTCGTCTACACCGCCATCACCCGGGCACAGCAGGCCCTGATCGTCGTCGGCCAGCACGCGGCGCTGGTCGACGCGGCCCGCCAGGACCGACCGAACAACCGGCAGACCGGCCTGG
>CAZDIF010000331.1:0-3530 GCA_964505365.1 uncultured Actinomycetota bacterium | reverse complement strand
CTCGACCTCCTCGAAGATCGTCCTCACGAGTGTCGTGTTCTCGTCCGACATGTCTGCCTCCCAATCCGTGGGTCGACATCGACGCTACGGACGCCGGGGCCCCGACCGCTTCGGGGAGACCCCGCAACCTCGACGGCGGCGGGGTGTGCGGGAAATCCCGCATGCACGTTCGAGGGGGCGAGGTCAGACGAGGTCGTGCTCGTAGGCCCAGGCGGTGGCGGCGGCGCGGTTGTGCAGGTCGAGCTTCAGGAAGACGTTGCTGAGGTGGCGCTCGACGGTCTTCTCGCTGATCACCAGCTCGTCGGCGATCGCCCGGTTGGTTGCCCCCGCCGCCACCAGTCGGAGCACCTCGACCTCACGCGCCGTGAGCCCGGCCGGCGCTGCCTCCGGCTCCGGCGCGAGCAGCGCGTCGACACGATCGCGGTCCGGCACGGCTCCCACCTGCTCGTACACCCGTCGGGCTGACGCCAGCTCCAGTCCGGCGGTGTCGTGGTCGCCGACCCCGCGGCACGCCGCGCCGATCGCCTCCCGGACCCGCGCCTGTTCGTACGGGGCATTGAGCTTCCCCCACGCGGCCGCTGCCTCCCGCAACGCCTGCAGCGCGGCGGCCGTGACACCCTCGGCGAGCGCCACGTCGCCCGCCGCCTGCGACGCCATCGCCGTGAGCAGTGGGGCGTCGACCTGGGCCGCGACGGTGGACAGCTCGTCCGCCGCCGAACGGGCTGCCTCCACGTCCCCCGCGGCGATCATGATCTCGGCCTCTGCCGCGAGAACCTTCGCCCGGGCTGGCCAGTCCCGGGTCTCCTCCCGGGTCCGGCGGATCGCGGCGACGGCTGCCTCCGGGCGATCCTGCACCATGCGCAGCAGGGCCAGCCCCGGCTGGGGGTCGTAGCCCCGCCGGCTGGCGTCGGCGTAGCAGTGCTCGGCCTGTTCGAGCTCGCCGCGCAGCCGGTGCAGTTGGCCCTTCTGGTAGAGCGCCAGTCCGAGGAGTGGGTCACCCTCGGGGCGGTCCAGGTGCTGGCAGGCCCAGTCGGCCTCGGCCATCGCGTCCGACCAGTCGCCGTGCAGCTGCATGATCTCGGAACGGTGGATGACGCACTGGCCGCGGAACGGGACAAGGTCCGGTTGGGTGTCGCACCAGTCCTGCAGGGCGGCCGTCCACTCGGTGGCGCGCGCGACGTCGAAGGCGTCCTGGCAGGTCAGGATCACGGCGCAGTAGATGATGCCGGTGGCGATCGGCGACACGCGGCCCTGCTCGACCTCGAGGAACGCCTCGTCCAGCAGCCGGAGGCCCGCCGCGACCTCCTCCATCGCGATCAGTGCTTGCCCGTGCACCAGCCACGCGAACGCGCGCAGGTCAGGATCGCCGGTGGTGCGTGCGAGGTCGTTGGCTCGCTGGAGCAGCCCCAGTGCGGCCTCGGGCTCGCCGGCGACGATCTGCAGCTTTGCCGTCCACATGAGCACGAGGCCCCGTTCCGGCCCGTCCAGCCCGTGGTCGTCGAGCAGGCGTTCGGCCCGGGCCAACCATCCACGACCGCGGGTGCCGTGGCCAGCCAGCATGAGCAGGTGGCTCGCCCAGAACGCACACCGCGCCGCGTGTGCCACCTCGTCCTGCTCGAGGAACGCATCGTGGGCGCGCTCCCACGCAGTGAAGGAGGCCTCGTCCTCCCCCACGAGGTGTGCGGCGACCGCGAGTCGCTCGAGGTCCTCGGCCTCGAGGAGCCCCGCCGATGCGGCCTCCGCCAGCCGCCGGTGTGCGTCCCCCCATGCCTCGTCGGCGTACGCCCGGCGGGCCTGCTCCAGTGCAGCGGTGGCGCTGCTCATCGTGACCCTCCCTCGGGCGACACCGTACTGCGGACCGCCACGCCTCGACGGTCGGCGAGAGGGTCAGGCGAGGGGATGTACGGTGGAACGTGCCGGCGACGGTTCGTGGGTCTCGGCGATGGTGGGATGATGGCTGCCCCGCAGACGCTTCAGGGGGCTCGAGAAGCCTTCGACGCCCGCGCCTGGCATGATGCGTACACGGAGCTGTCACGGGCGGACGAGCAGACGGGGCTGGATCCGGAGGACCTGGAGCGGTTGGCGGCCGCCGCATACATGCTGTGTCGGGACCAGGACGCCGATGCTGCGTTTGCACGTGCCCATCGCCTCCTGATGGATCGCGGTGATGTGGCGCGCGCCGCCCGGTGCGGGTTCTGGCTGGCGTTCCACATGTTCAACCGCGGCGACTTCGCGCGTGGTGGCGGCTGGTTGGCGCGGGCCCAACGGCTGGTGGACGAGGCCGAGCTCGACTGTGTCGAACGGGGCTACCTACTGGTGGTCCCGGCCCGGGCGAAGGCCTTCACCGGGGATGCCGAGCGCGGATACGAAGTGGCCACCGAGGCCGTCCGGGTCGGCGAGCGCTTCGGCGACCCCGACCTGGTCACGCTGGCTCGGCACGTGCAGGGACAGGCGCTGGTCCGGGCGGGACGCGTGGCCGAGGGCACCAGGCTGCTGGACGAGGCGATGGTCGCCGTCACCGAAGGGGAGGTGTCGGCGATCGTGGCGGGGGCCGTGTACTGCAGCATGATCGAGACCTGCCAGTCGGTGTTCGACGTTGGTCGTGCGCAGGAGTGGACGGCCGAGCTGAACAGCTGGTGCGACGCCCAGCCCGACCTGGTGCTGTTCGACGGGAAGTGCCTCGTGTACCGCAGCCAGGTGTTCCGCCTCCACGGCGACTGGCCCGAGGCCATGGACGAGGTGCAGCGCGCCTGTCAACGACTGTCGGATCCTCCCGGGCAACCGGCGATCGGGCTGGCCTACTATGAGCGGGCCGAGCTGCATCGACTCCGGGGGGAGTTCGACAAGGCCGAGGAGGCCTACCGTCGGGCCAGCCAGTTGGGCCAACAACCCCAGCCGGGCCTCGCGAGCCTGCGGCTGGCCCAGGGGCACCTCGAGGACGCCGTGCCGGCAGTCCGACGGGCGCTGGACGAGGCGCCGGACCGGACGGCCCGGTCCCACTTGCTGCCCGCCTACGTGGAGATCATGCTGGCTGCAGATGACCTCGAGGCCGCTCGGAGGGGTGCTGACGAGCTGGAGCAGATCGCGGCCGACAACGATGCGCCGCTCCTGTCGGCGTTGGCGGCATCCACGGTGGGCGCGGTCCTCGTCGCCGAGCAGGATGCGGGTGCGGCGCTGCAGGCGCTGCGTCGGGCGTTGGTGGGCTGGGGCGAGCTGAAGGTGCCCTACGAGGCCGCCCGCACCCAGGTGCTGATCGGCCTGGCCTGTCGCCAGTGTGACGACGAGGACACCGCCCGGGTGGAACTGGAGGCCGCGCGCAGGACGTTCGACCAGCTCGGGGCGCTGCCCGATGCCCGGCGGGTGCGGGACCTGACCCGCGCGTCGACGAGCCGGCGCGGTGTCGGGCTCACCGCACGCCAGCTGGAGGTGCTGGGGCTGGTGGCCAAGGGGCTGTCCAACAGGGAAATCGCGGCGGAGCTCGTGATCTCCGAGCGCACGGTGGCCCGCCACCTGAACAACATCTTCCTCCG
>CAZDIF010000330.1:0-3537 GCA_964505365.1 uncultured Actinomycetota bacterium | reverse complement strand
CCCGGGTCAGATGCTCAGGGCGATGATGCCGGGGAGGAGGTCGAAGCTGGCCGGGGCGTGGCCGAGGACCTCGCCGTCCGCCTCGAGGCGCATCGGCTCGACCGGGTCGACCTGCACGGTGGTGGACTGCCACTCGCGGACGTCGGGGCGGCCGAGGTGCTCGCCGACGCGGACCTTCGGCAGCTCGCGCAGGACCTCGCCCGGGCTGCCCTGCCAGGTCTGCACGTTGAAGCGCCCGTCGTCCGGGATGGCCCGCGGCGCCACCTTGATGCCGCTGCCGAAGAACTGGCCGTTGGCGACGACGACCTCCGACACGGCCTCGGTCGTCGAGGTGTGGTCGACGGTGACGGTCGCCTCGACCTGGCGCATGGCCCGGGTCGTGGTGAGGATCGCCACCACGTAGCGGGCCGGCCCGAACAGTCGCGGAAGGCGGTTGGCCCGGTCGGTGACCTCGGCGCCCCAGCCGACCTCGGCGATGTTGGCGAACAGGCGGACGGCGGGCTGGCCGCGGTGGTCGGTGTAGCGCACCCGGCCGAGGTCGATCGGCATGGTGGCGTCGGTGGCGAGGTGGCGGGCGAGCCGCTCCGGCGCGCGGTCCAGGCCGAACGTGCGCGCGAAGTCGCTGCCGGACCCCGCGGGGACGATCCCCAGCACCGCGTCCTCGCGGTACGGGGTGCCGCTGCCGGCGTCCACCAGCCCGTTGACGACCTCGTGGACCGTGCCGTCCCCGCCCACGGCCACCACGGCCCGGAGGTCGCGCTCGGTGACCGCGCGGTGCGCCAGCTCCGAGGCGTGGCCGGGTCCGGTCGTCTGGGCCACCTGGTGCGGCACGCCGGCCTCGGTCAGTGCCTTCACGAGCCGCGGCAGCACGGCGTTGCGCCCCCGTCCGGCGTGCGGGTTGGCGATGAGGTAGAGGGGGCCGAGCTCCATCAGGTGTCCTCGGGGCGGTCGGCGAGGCGGTCGGCGAGCGTGGTGGCCAGCTCGGCCACCTCCACGCCGGCCCGGCGCAACTGGGTGGCGGCGCGGCTGCAGCCGGTCACGGTGCGGTCGGCGGCGTCGGTGAGGTGGCCGGCGCGGTGGGCGGCGGTGGCGTCGGCGGCGTCGGGGTCCAGCAGGGGCAGCCCCAGGCCGGCGCCGCTGCAGGCGGTCCCGGTGCCGTGGTGCTCCGGCTCGTGGACCGGGACGCCGGCCCGGTCCAGCAGCTGCCGCGGGGGCGTCACGACGCCCGCCTCGCGCGCGAGCAGGCACGGATCGTGCCACGCGACGGGGGCCGCGTCGTCATCGGCACGGAATGCCGGTGGGGCGGGGGCCAGCACCGACCACAGGTCCTCGACGGCCAGGCCCGTGGCGTCGCCCAGTGCCGGGGCGCAGTGCGGGTCGAGCGACACCAGCCGCGTCGCCCCGGCCAGCTGGTCCCGTCGGTGGTCGCGTCGACGCGCGCCCAGGTCCGGGTCGCCGAGGTCGTCGGCCAACCGCCCACAGCAGCCGTCGGCGACGACGGTCACCTCGTGCCCGGCCGCCGTCAGCAGCCGCACGGCCGCGTCGACCACCTCGTCGGGGTCGTGGCAGCCGGCGTGCAGCACCGTGCCGGTGGTGGTTTGGGGTGCCGAGCGGCGGGAGCCGTCGGCGAGCGCGCCCGCCGCCAGGTGCTCGAGGGCTCGCTCGGCCGCTTCGCTGGTGGGCCGGGCGATCGACCGTCCCGCGCGCACCTGCGCCGGGACGTCCTGGTCGAACTCGCACGGCTGCTGGCAGGCCAGGCACCCGGTGCACGCCACCAGCTCGGGGGCCACGTCGGGGGCGTCGCGCCGGCCCTCGTCGAGGTCGACCAGGGCCCGGTGGAACGACCATGGCACCGCGTCGGCACGACCGGTCGCCTCGTGGACCGGGCAGGCGAAGGTGCACAGCTTCGGGCACCACGCGCCCTGCCGGGCCTCGTCCAGCACGGCCGACGGGAGCAGCGGCAGCTCGCTCACGTGGCCGTCCCTCCCAGGCCGAGCTTGCCGGGGTTGGCCAGGCCGTGGGGGTCCAGCGCGTCCTTGACCGCCCGCAGGACGTCGAGGCCCACCTCGCCCAGCTCGTCGACGAGGTAGGGGGCGCGCAGCAGGCCGACGCCGTGGTGGTGGGACCCGGTCCCGCCGGCCGCCAGCGCCGCGCGCTGTCCGGCCCGCCAGGCGGCGTCGTAGCGGTCGAGGGCGCGGTCCTCGTCGCCCTCGTTGACCGCGCCGAGCGTGAAGTAGATGCACGCCCCGCTCGGGTAGGCGTGGGAGACGTGGGCCAGCACGAGGTCGACGTGCTCGGCCAGCGCGCCCCGCACGGCGTCGTAGACGGCCGGCAGCCGCCGCCAGGTGGCCGCCACCTCCATCGTGTCCAGCGTCAGCGCGTCGCCGAAGGTGCCGCCGGGGCGGAAGTACTCGGCGAAGCGGTACGACATCGAGTGCCGGTGGGCGCGCCAGTGCTCGCCCGGCTCGCGGCCGAGGTCGGTGGCCCCCGCGCCCGCCAGCACCTGCTGCACGACCGACTCGGTGAACCCGGCCACGTCCTCGCGGCCCTCGCACCCGGTGACCAGCAGGCAGCCGTCGGGCACCTCCATGCCCTGCCCGCCGAAGACCACGGCGGTGTCGGTCTCGTCGTACAGGCGCACCACCGGCGGGGCCACGCCGGCGCGCAGCACGTCGCGGATCGCGGTCAGCCCGGTGCGGAAGTCGGCCACGAGGAAGCCGCGGTCCAGCGCGACCGCCGGGGCCGGGCGGACGTGCAGCGTGGCCCGCGTGATGATCCCGAGGGTGCCCTCCGCCCCGAGGAACAGCCGCTTGAGGTCGGGCCCGGCCGCCGACGACGGGACGTCACGCGCTTCGAACACCCGCCCGTCGGGCAGCACCACCTCCATCCCGACGACCATGTCCTCGAGCTTGCCGTAACCGGTCGAGGCCTGCCCCGCCGACCGGATCGCCAGGAACCCGCCGATGGTCGAGCAGTGGATCGACGAGGGGAAGTGGCCCAGCGTCCAGCCGCGGTGGGCGAGGTGGTCCTCCAGCGACTGGGCCAGCACACCGGGTTCGACCGTGACGGTCCCCGAGTCCTCGTCCAGGTCCACGATCCGGTTGAGGCGGCCGAGGTCGACGGTCACCGCCCCGGCCACCGGCGCCGCACCGCCGCAGACCCCGGTGCCCGCGCCGAACGGCACGAGCGCCACCCGCCGGTCGTGGGCCCAGCGTGCGAGCGCGACCAGCTCGTCCCGCGAGGCCGGCGTCGCCACCGCGTCGGGCGCTGGCAGGTCCGCCCCGGCACGCCGCTGCATCAGCAGGCGCGGCCACCAGTCGTGCGCGTGCGTCGTGAGCCGCTCGGGGCGGTCCTCGACCGAATCGACGATGCCGCGCAGTTCCTCGACCAGGTGGGCGTCCACGCGACCTCGGGCAGCTCGGGCGGCCCGCGAGCCTACTTCACGCTTCGACCCCGATGGCTCCGCTCAAGCTTCGACGATCCCCCGGCGCAGGCCGTCGACGGCGCGGTTGGCGGCGGAGGCCAGCTGGGGGTCGC
>CAZDIF010000329.1:0-3544 GCA_964505365.1 uncultured Actinomycetota bacterium | reverse complement strand
GCCCCGCCCCCGGCCGAGCGCACGTGCACCGTCGCCGCGCCAATCGCCCGGCGCAGCCAGTTCTGGCGGACCTCCACGACCTGCACGCGGTGGCGCGGCAGCACGGTCTCGCGGGTGGTCAGCAGGCCGCGGCGCACGACGACGTCGTCGCCCCGCACGGACACCCGGTAGCGGCCGTCCCGCAGCACGGTGGCGCCGATCGCGGCGACCAGGGCGAACAGCGCGACCAGGACCACCAGGCCCGCGGCCCCGGCGCTCTGGAACAGCCCGCTGACGGTCTCGCCCACGTCCTGCTCGTCGACCCCCAGGTCGAACACGGCCTCGCCGAGGATCGCGAGCGCCGCGGGCAGCGCGAACAGCTGCGCCCCGGTGACCGCCGACAGGGCGAGGTCGCGCAGCGGCACCTGCAGCACGGGCCGCTCGGCCGGCGCCTCGTCGGTCGCCTCGTCCTCGTCGCCACCGACGGCCGCACGGGCGCCACGGACGGCGGTCCGCAGGCGCTCGGCCTCGTCGAGGCGGATGCCGTTGAGCTCGACCTCGGTCTCGCCGCCCTCGCTCGCGGTCTCCAGCCGCAGGACCGCGAGCCCCAGCAGCCGGTGCAGCACCGGCTGGTCGATCTCCACCTGCTGGACCCGGCCCACGTCGATGCTGCGGTGCTGGCGCTGCAGGACACCGCGGTGGACCCGCACCACGCGGCCGTCGAAGCCGTAGCGGTACCGCTGCCACTGCAGGTACTGCACGAACGCCACGACGAGGAGGATCGGCACGATCACGACCACGGCCGGGCCCGCGGACACGATCGCCACGGCCCCGAACACGATCGACCGGGCGTCGACGTCCGCGATCATGCTGGCCATCGGCAGCTGGCGGGGGGTCGTCCCCGGCGGGTCCCACCCCGACGGCGCCGGTGGTGTGTGGTCCGGCGGTGGCGGTGGCGGTGTCGGCGGTGGAGGTGGAGACGAGGGAGGTGGCGGAGGCGGTGCCGGGGGCTCGGGGTCAGACGGCATCGTCGTCGCCCTCCCCGACGGCCTGGCCCGCCCGCTGCAGCAGCAGCGTTCGCAGTCGCGGCGCCACCCGGGCGTCGAGTCCGGGCAGCGTCGCCGTGACCGAGGCGGTGTGCACCTCGAGGCGCGCGAGCGTCAGCCACCGGTCCAGCGGGCCGTGCTCGACGTCGATGTGCTGGATGCGGAAGTAGGGCAGCGCCCGGACCTGGCGGAACACGACCCCGTGCTCGAGCTCCAGCGCCTGGTCGGTGACCCGCCAGCGCCACCGCCGGTGGCGCAGTGGCGGCAGCACCCCGATCGTGAAGATCGACAGGACCACGACCGCGGCCGGGACCAGCCACACGGCCCCACCGGCGACGGCGGCCACGACCAGGGCCGGGACCAGCAGGATCAGCATCGGGATCACGGCGCCGGCACGCCACAGCGTGATCACCCGGGGCGCCAGTTGCTGGTCGCCCTCGGGCGCGTCGAGTCGCTCCCGGGGCGGTGTCGGCGGGCGTGGTGGCGCCGGCTGTTCACTCATGCGTCCAGTGCTCCCTGCATCGCGCGCAGCTTCACCCGTGTCTCCTCCAGCTCGTCCTCGGGCAGCGATCCCGCGACCACGCCGGCGCCGGCGAACAGCCGGGCGCGGGCACCCGACAGCTCGGCGCAGCGCAGCGCGATCCCGAACTCGCCGTCGCCGTCGGCGGCGACCCAGCCGACCGGGCCGGCGTAGCGGCCACGATCCATGCCCTCGACCTCGCGGATCATCGCGAGGGCCCGGTCCCGCGGGGTCCCCCCGACCGCGGCGGTCGGGTGGAGCCGGTCGACCAGCGCCAGCACGTGCGTGTCGCCCCGCAGCCGTCCGGTGACCTCGGTGGCGAGGTGCTGGAGGTTGTCCAGCCGGAGCAGGAACGGTTCGGGCGAGGCGTCCAGCACGTCGCAGACGGGCGCCAGCGCGGCGGTCACGGACTGGGCCGCGAGGGCGTGCTCGCGCTGGTCCTTGTCGGACGCCAGCAGGGCGGCCCCGGCGGCCGCGTCCTCGTCCGGGTCGTCGTGGCGGGGGGTCGTGCCGGCCAGGGCCACCGACGTGACCTGGCTGCCGGTGCGTCGCACGAGCAGCTCGGGGGTCGCGCCGATGAGCTGGTCGACGAGGAAGGTGAAGCAGTCGGGGAAGCGCGCGGCCAGCCGGGCCGCCAGCCAGCGTGCGTCGAGGCGGTGGTGGGACCACACCGCGTGGTCGCGGGCGAGCACGACCTTGTCGACCTCGCCGTCGTCGATGCGCTTGACCGCCTGGGCCACGGCGTCCAGCCACTGCACGTCGGGCAGCGACGACCCGGCGTAGCGGACCCGGTCGCGCACGGGCGCGGGGTGGCTGGTCGCGGCCGGGCCCGGCACGTCGTCGGGCAGGCCCGGGCCGTCGACACGCGTCTCGAACGTGCGCCCGTCGAGGCGGCCCACGACGCGCCGCGGGACGACCAGCACCGACCCGTCCACCGCGGGGTCGAACGTGAAGCTGGCGAACGCCACGAGCCCACCGCCCGGGACGCCGACGGCGTCGTCGAGGTGGGCGTGGTCGGCGAGGTCGGACAGCGCCTCCGCCGCCGTCGCGAAGCGGCCGGCCCCGTGGCCGGGCGGGATCCGCACGGCGGTGCCCCAGCCCGCGAGGCCGTCGCCGCCACGGCTCCACAGCAGGCCGTCGTCGACCGGCAGGAGGTCGACGAGGGCACGGTCGTCGTCGAGCGGGCGGGTCGTGACGGTCAGCCGCGTGGCCACGGGCACCTCCTGGCGGGCACGGGGTGTCAGGGTGCCGTGTCCGCGCCCTCGGCCTCCACCCGTGCGCGTGCGGCGGCCACCAGCAGCCGCCGGAAGTGCGCACCGACCAGCTCGCTGGAGGCCGGCAGCATGCGCTGGAACGCCTCGACGAGCCGGCTCGCGGCATCGTCCGGGTCGTCCGTCGTCCCGCGAACGGGGTCGCGGACGAAGTGGAGGAACACGTCGACCGCATGGTCGGCCAGCTCGCGCAGTCCCTGGTCGGTGCGCCGAGCGAGGTCGAGCAGCTCGGCCAGCGGCAGCCCGGCCTCGAGCAGCGTGGTGCCGGCCCGCAGCACGGTCACGTCGTCGGCCGTGTACTGGGCGGGGTCGGAACCCGGGACCGGGTGCAGGAGTCCTTCGCGGGCGACGGCCTCGACCACGGCGACGGGCAGGCCACTGCGGGCGGCCAGCTCGTCGAGGTCGAGGCCGGCGTCGACGTCGTCCGACCCGGCGGTCGACAGGGCGGTGATCAGGGCCTCGTCGACCGGGTCGGCTGGCACGTCACCGCTTTCGTCTGGACTTCTTCTTCCGCGACTGACGCCCGGTGTCGGACCCGCCACGCACCGGGGTGCCTCGGGCGGTGAAGTTGCCCAGGTCCACGGTGGGCGTCGGCGGGGCCGGCTCGGCCTCGGGCGCCTCGGGGCCGGAGGGTACTGCCGGCGGGTCCACGGGGTCCCACAGCGGGTCGCCGTCGGCGTCGAGCGGGGCCACGGGGTCCAGCGCCGGCGGCGGTGCGATGTCGGTGG
>CAZDIF010000328.1:0-3548 GCA_964505365.1 uncultured Actinomycetota bacterium | reverse complement strand
GCCGAGCAGTTCACCGGCAGCCCGGGCGTGACCGTGCCGATCAAGGACACGGTCGAGGGCTTCAAGGCGCTGATCGAGGGCGAGCTCGACGACATCCCCGAGCAGGCCTTCAGCTACGCCGGTGGGGTCGACGACGTCCTGAAGAAGGCCAAGGAGCTCGGCTGATGATGCAGGTCGATGTCGTCTCCGCCGAACAGTCACTGCTGTCGGTGGAGGCCACCGAGGTCTACGCCCGCACGATCGAGGGCGAGATCGGCATCCTGCCCGGGCACCAGCCGGCGCTGCTGGCCCTGGACATCGGCCTCCTGCGGGTCCGCACGGTCGAGGGCGAGGAGGAACGGGTCGCCGTCCACAACGGGTTCCTGTACTTCCGGGCCAACGAGCTGGTCGTGCTGGCCGACCTCGCCGAGCGCGCGTCGCAGGTCGACGCCCGACGGGCCGAGCAGCGGCTGCGGGAGATGCAGGACCGGACCGATGCCGAGGCCGACCCCGAGGTGAAGGCATCCATCCGCAAGCAGCAGGCCCGGCTCGCCGCCGTCGGCGCCGGCGACTGACGGACATCACGACCTCGGACGGACGGGCAGGCCCTGCCGGTGGCCCGCCCGTCGTCGTGGATAGGCTCGCCGGACGATGAGCGAGCGGCTGCAGACGGACGACGCCTACGTCGTGCACGGCGGGAACGCCCTGCACGGCACCGTGCGCGTGCCCGGGGCCAAGAACTCCGCCCTCAAGCTGATCGCGGCCTCGTTGCTGACCGACGAGCCCGTGACGATCACCAACCTGCCGCAGATCGCCGACATCCCCGTGATGGTCGAGCTGGTCGAGAGCCTCGGCAGCGACGCCGAGCTCGACGGCGAGACCGTCACGCTCGTCGGCGGCGCCCCGGTCGGGCACGAGCCGGACCCTGACGCGATGGCCGCCATCCGGGCGTCGATCAGCCTGCTGGGCCCCCTGGTCGGCCGGTCCCGGCGGGCCCGGCTCGCACCGCCCGGCGGGGACCGCATCGGCCAGCGCGCCATCGACTTCCACCTCGCCGGGCTGCAGGCGATGGGCGCCGAGGTCACCCAGGGCGACGACGGCGTCGTCGACGTGCGGGCCGACGACCTGCACGGGGCGACGATCACGCTCGAGTTCCCCAGCGTCGGCGCCACCGAGAACCTCCTGACGGCGGCCGTGCTGGCCGACGGCGTCACGACGATCGACAACGCCGCGCGCGAGCCCGAGGTGCAGGACCTCTGCCGGATGCTGCGGGCCATGGGCGCCGACATCGAGGGGATCGGCACGTCCCGCCTCGAGGTCACCGGCGTCGACGGGCTGAAGGGCGTGACCTGGCACACCGTGCCGGACCGCATCCAGGCCGGGACGTGGGCGGTGGCCGCGGCGCTGACCGGCGGCGAGATCCGCATCGAGGGCGTCCGGCCGTCCGAGCTGCAGCTCGTGCTGGCCAAGCTGCGCTCGTCCGGCGTGGTCGTCGACGAGGAACCCGACGCGGTCGTCGCCAAGGCGGGCCCGCTGCGCGCGTGCAACTTCGTCACGCTGCCGTACCCGGGCTTCCCGACCGACATGCAGCCCCAGATGATGGTGCTGCTCTCGCAGGCCGAGGGTGACTCGCGCTGCACCGAGAACGTCTTCGAGTCCCGGTTCGCGTTCGTCGACGTGCTGGCCCGCATGGGGGCCGACATCGCCGTCGACGGCCACCACGCCGTGGTCCGCGGCCCCAGCCGGCTCCACGGGGCCCACGTGCAGGCGCTGGACGTGCGCGCGGGCGCGGCCGGCGTGCTCGCCGGGCTGGTCGCCGACGGCGAGACCGTCGTCACCGACATCCACCACATCGAACGCGGCTACCACGACTTCGAGACCACCCTGCAGCGGCTGGGCGCCGACGTGCAGCGCCGACGGCGTGCGTGACGCGCTGGTCACCGCGGCGCTCGCCGCCCTCGTCCTCGTCGCATCCCCGGCCCTCGCGCAGCAGCCGGCCGGCGACCCGGTCGACCTCGGCCTGTACGGGGCACCGATCCGGTTCACGGCCCCCGAGGGCGTGGTCATCGAGCTCGGCAGCGGCCGCCGCCTGGCCGACACCGTCGAGGTGCGCCCGTCGCCGGTCGGCGGTGGCGTGCTCGTCGTCGCCGAGATGGACATGGACGAGTACGTCGCCGGCATCGCCGAGATGCCGGCCTCGTGGCCCCTGGAGGCGCTGAAGGCCCAGGCCGTCGCCGCCCGGACCTACGCCTGGTACCAGCGCTCGCTGCAGACCTACGAGGATCGGGGCCTGCCCTACGACATCTGCGCGACGACCGCCTGCCAGGTCTTCCAGGGCCAGTCGGTCGTCGAGGGCGACCAGGGGGAGCGGTGGCAGCGTGCCGTCGACCAGACCGCCGGACAGGTCCTGCTGCACGGCGGCGAGCCGATCCTCGCCCGGTACTTCTCGACCTCCGGCGGCGCGACCCGCAACAACGAGGACGTCTTTCCGTCGTCCGGGGCCTTCCCGTACCTCAAGGGTGTCGAGGACCCCGACGACGCCGTCTCGCCCCTGCACACCTGGACCGCCACGTTCACGCGGGCGCAGTTCGACGCCATCGCCGCCCAGGGGGCGACCCTGCCGGCCGCCGTCCCCATCGCCGACGCCCGCGTCGAGCAGGAACCGGGTGGTCAGCCGAACCGCGTGGTGGTCACCGGCCAGGACGGCACGACCGTCGAGGTGACCGCCGGGGAACTGAAGAACTTCCTCAACGACCTGGCACCGGCGATGTTCCCCGACGCGTTCCCCGGTCCCCGCGGGGACGGCCGGCCGCTGCCCTCCACCCTCCCGTCGACGCGGTACCGGATCGAGGTCACCGAGGACCAGGTGGTGTTCCACGGCCGCGGGTGGGGCCACGGCGTCGGGATGGGGCAGTACGGGGCGCGGGGCAAGGCCGAGCGCGGCCTCGACCACGCCGAGATCCTCGCCGCCTACTACAACGGCCTGCGGCCGACGAGGTCGCCGGACGTGCCCGAGCGGATCCGGGTCGGCCTGGCCGACGATGTCGGTGAGCTCTCCCTGTCGGCCGACGGCCCCCTCGTCGTCCGCGCCGGGGGGCAGGTCGTCACCCGCCGCGCACTCGGCACGTGGCGGGTCGCCGGGGCCCCCGACAGCACGGCCCGGCTGGTCGCCCCCGCCGGCTACGGTGCGCCGCTGGTGGTCGATCCCACCACCGCGTCCCGCACCCGGCCCTACCCGGTGGAGGCGATCGAACTGGAGACGGTCGTGAACAAGCCCGCAGAGCTCGTCGTCGAGGTCCGCCGTGGCGAGGAGGTCGTGGGGCGCCGGCCAGTCGGGGTCGTCGAGGCCGGGCGGCACCGTGTCACGTGGGACCTCGACGTGCCGGGCGGGTCGGTCGAGCCCGGACCCCATCGCGTCCGCCTGCTGGCCATCGACGAGGACGGCGAGCAGGCCGGCTCCGCCGTGGCCGTCGAGGTGCTGCCGATGGCCGCCGACGACGGGCCCGCCCCGTCCGTGCTGCCGGCCGCGACCTCGCTGCCCCTGCCCGGCACGCCGTGGGGCGCCGTGG
>CAZDIF010000327.1:0-3572 GCA_964505365.1 uncultured Actinomycetota bacterium | reverse complement strand
CGAGGTGGTCGATGAACAGGACCCCGTCGAGGTGGTCCATCTCGTGCAGCCACACGCGGGCCAGGAAGCCCTCGAGCTGGATCGACTGCTCGTCGCCGGCGAGGTCGTGCCAGGACACCTCGACCCGCAGCGGCCGCTTCACCGGGTAGAACAGCCCGGGGAACGACAGGCAGCCCTCGTCGTCCTCGATGGCGTCGTCCGACGCATCGGTCAGCGTGGGGTTGACGACGGCGCCGTGCTGCTCCTCGTCGACCTCCCACGTGAACAGCCGCTTGAGCACACCCACCTGCGGCGCCGCCAGGCCCACGCCGCCGGCCTCCAGCATCGTCTCGTGCATGTTGGCCGCCAGCGTCCGCAGGCGGTCGTCGAAGTCCCGGACCTGCCGCGCCTCCTGGCGCAGGACCGGGTCGCCGAACAGGCGGATGTCCAGTGTCGCCACGCCATTCCTTCACGCGTGATCGAGTCAGGTCCTGCAGGGTACGTCAGTCGTCGGGGCGGCCCAGATCGACGCGTCGCTCAGACGTCGAGGGGGTCGACGTCGACGCGGACGGTGCGGCCGGCGCGGCCCGCCTCCTCGCGCCACGGGCGGATCCCTGCCAGCAGCGTGGCGGGGTCGTCGACGAGGCACAGGACCCGGTGCAGGCCGCCGTCGGCGGCCACGGGCCCGAGCAGGCCCGTCATCGACACGTGGGGGGCGAGCACCTCCAGCAGCTCGCCGGGGTCGCCGTCGGCGTGCACGGCGACGGCACGGCGGGCCGGCGGGAAGCCGACCTCGGCCCGACGGGGGGCCTCGTCGCGCCAGAAGCCGCCGGGGTCCCACCGCACGAGCGCCTGCACCACGGCACCGGACGGGTCGTCGGTGCGGACGACCAGCTCGGCGTCGTCGACGGCCCACTGGGCGATCGCCATGGCCAGGCGGAGCGCGTCCTCGGGCGCCTCCATGGCCGGTCGGCGGGCCAGGGCATCGAGGTCGGGAAGCACGACGGCGCCGACCGGCCCGGGCGGGGCGTCCATCACCGACCCCCGCGTCATGACCACGACCGCGGGTGCCGGCGGGACCGGCTGGTCGTGGCCCTCGAGCACGGCGACGGGGGCGTCCTCGACGGCACGCCGCAGCTCGGTGCCCAGCCGCCCAGCCCCCGCCGCCAGCGGCACGGCGTCGTGGGCGGAGCACTCGGGGCACCGCCGTGCGTGGTCACGCCATCCGCAGGTGCGGCACAGGCGGAAGCGTCCGTCGGCCGCCAGCGAGCCGGCACAGGTCGGACAGCGGTAGCGGTGGCCGCACCCGGCGCAGACCAGGGCGGTGCCCTCACCGGCACGGGCCGCCAGCACGATGCCGTACCGCCCCTCGCGCACGGCGCGCCGCAGCGCCGGCAGGGCCCGTGCCCCGAGGCGGGTCCGCGGGCCGGACGAGCCGTCGTCCACGATCGGCCGGGGCGCCCGCCGGCGCTCGGTGTCGCGGTCCGCGGTCACCGGGGCCAGGCGCTGCTCGCGCAGCAGCGACCACGCGGCCGCGGACGGCACGGTGGTGACCAGCAGGCCGACACCCCGGGCGCGGCGGGCCCGTTCCAGCAGGACCTCGCGCACGTGGTGGCGCGGGCTGCGCCGCTCCTTGTGGGCGGGGTTGGCCTCGTCCAGCACGACCGCCAGCCCGAGGTGCTCCACGGGCCAGAACGCGACGCCCCGCTCCCCCACCACCACACGCGCCCGGCCGCATCGGGCCTGCAGCCACGCCCGGTAGGTCGCACGGGCCTTCATGTCCCCCCGGACGTCGACGACGGCGTCACCCAGCTCGGACCGCATCCGCTCGACGAGGTCGCGGGCGACGCGCGACGCCGCGTCCGGGGTGACCACGACGGCGTCGCGGCCACCGGCGACGGTGCGCGACACGAGGTCGGCGAGGCAGGCCGCGACGTCCTCGCCCGGCAGCGGGCGCCACACGTGCGCACCGTGGCCGTCGTGCGCCGCGGCAGCCAGGTCCGGCCCGCCCTGGCGGTAGGCCGCCCACGGGCCGGTGTCGTCCGGCGCCGGCCCCGGCGTGCGGTCGGCCACGTCGGCACCCGGCGGGAACCAGCCGGCCTCGGCGGCGGCCCGTTCCACCGCGACGGTCCGCCCCGGCAGCGCGTGGCGGACCACGTCGGCCAGCGGGGCGCCCCAGCGGTCGGCCGCCCAGCGCAGCACCTCGAGCTCGTCCGCCCGCACCCAGGCGTGCGGACCCAGCGTCCGCCCCACGGGCCGCAGCCGTTCGGCCGGCACGTCCGTGTCCTCGGCGACGTCGACGACCAGCGCCCGCCGGCGCCGACCGGCGAAGGTCACCTCCACCCGGCTGCCCGGCACGACCTCGTCGTCGAGGTCATCGCCGACGAGGTAGTCGAAGGGCCGGTCGAGGTGCAGCGGCTCGACCTCGACGACGCAGCGGGCGACACGCATGGGCACCGCCCGTGGTCAGGCGCCGACCGCGGCCTTCAGCTCGTCCACGCGGTCGGTGCGCTCCCACGTGAAGCGGGCGCCGTCGCGGCCGAAGTGGCCGTAGGCGGCCGTCTCGCGGTAGCCGGGCGTGCGGAGGTCCAGCGCGTCGATGATGGCGCCGGGGCGGAGGTCGAACACCTCGCGGACGGCATCGGTGATGGCGTCCGGGGAGACCTCCTCGGTCCCGAAGGTGTCGAGGTGCATCGACACCGGGTCGGCGACGCCGATGGCGTAGGCGACCTGCAGCTCGGCCTTGCGGGCCAGGCCCGCGGCGACGATGTTCTTGGCGACCCACCGGGTGGCGTACGCGGCGGAGCGGTCGACCTTCGAGGCGTCCTTGCCCGAGAACGCCCCGCCGCCGTGACGGGCCATGCCGCCATAGGTGTCGACGATGATCTTGCGGCCCGTGAGGCCGGCGTCGCCGTCGGGCCCGCCGATGACGAACCGGCCGGTCGGGTTGACGATGACCCGCATGTCGGACGTGTCGAGGTCCTCGGGGATCAGGGGCCGGACGACGTGCTCCTCGATGTCGGGCCGGATGTGGGTGTCGAGGTCGACCTCGTCGCGGTGCTGGGTGGACACCACGACCGTGTCGATCCCCACCGGCCGGTCGTCCTCGTAGGCGACCGTGACCTGGGTCTTGCCGTCGGGACGCAGGTACGGCAGCGTGCCGTCCTTGCGCACCGCGGCGAGGCGCTCGGCCATGCGGTGGGCGAGATGGATCGGCAGCGGCTGCAGCACGTCGGTCTCGTCGCTGGCGTAGCCGAACATCATCCCCTGGTCGCCCGCGCCGAGCTCCGCGTGGGGGTCGTGGTCGCCGCCGTCGCGGGTCTCCAGTGCCTGGTCGACGCCCTGTGCGATGTCAGCCGACTGCTCGTCGATGGTGATCATGACGCCGCAGGCGTCGCCGTCGAAGCCCATCGCGCCGTCGTCGTAGCCGATCCGCTTGATCCGGTCGCGCACGATCGCCGCCATGTCGACGTAGGCCTCGGTGCGCACCTCGCCCGCGACGACCACGAGGCCGGTGGTGACCAGCGTCTCCACGGCCACGCGGACCTGGTCGGCGTTCTCGGCGTCCTCGGTGAGGATCGCGTCGAGGATCG
>CAZDIF010000326.1:0-3591 GCA_964505365.1 uncultured Actinomycetota bacterium | reverse complement strand
CCTTGCCGAGGATGTTGGTCCAGGTGTGGTGGAGGTAGTTGTGCGAGTGCTTCCAGGTCGATGCCGGCGAGGCCGAGTCCCACTGGAAGGTGGTCGACTGCAGGGTGGGGTCGCCCATCCAGTCGTACTGGCCGTGCATGACGTTGTGGCCGACCTCCATGTTGTCGAGGATCTTCGACACGGCCAGCGCGGCGGTGCCGGCGATCCAGGCGGGAGGCAGGAAGCCGAGGAACAGCAGGCCGCGGCCCACGACCTCGGACCGGCGCTGGATGCGGACGATCCGGCGGATGTAGGCGGCGTCCTCCTCGCCGCGGGCGGCCATGACGTCGGCCCGGATGGCGTCGAGCTCGTCGGCGATCGCCTCGACGTCGTCGGCGCTCAGGCCCAGCTGGCGCATGGCCTCGGGCAGGGCGGCGTCGACCTCGTCGCGGGACGGGATCGGGGTGGCGTGGTCGGCGGTGGTGACGTTGGTGCGGGTCACGGGAGACTCCTTGCAGTCGTCGCGGGCAGGGGTGGTCGGGTCAGCAGTCCAGTCACAGGTCGAGTGCGACATCGCCCAGCGGGACGGAGACGCAGATGTTGACCTGCTCGTCCTCGGCGATGGAGACCTCGCCGGTGCGCTCGTCACGGACGGGACCGCAGTGCTTGACGAGCACGCAGCTCTGGCAGATCCCCATGCGGCAGCCCGACTCGGGCTCGAGGCCGGCGGCCTCGGCCTGGTCGAGCAGCGTGCGGCCGTCGTTGGCCACCTCGGCGCCACTGGTGGCGAAGCGGATCGTGCCGGTGGCGGCGTCGGGGTCGGCCTCGATCGGGCGGGCCTCGAACGCCTCGATGCGGAGGTTGTCGGCGAGGCCGGCGGCCTCCCAGCGGTCCCGTACCGAGTCGGTCAGCGCCAGCGGACCGCAGGCACGGGTGATGGCGTCCCGGTGGTCGAACCGCAGGCGGGCGAGGTGGGTGTCGTCCAGGTGTCCGGACAGCCCGTCCGGATCGGGGTTGGGGACGCTGGTCGGCACGAGCAGCACCTGGACGTGCTCGTGCTCGGCGTCGATGCGCTCGAGCTCGGCGCGGAACGGCACCGCCTCCGGCGTCGGCGAGTAGTGCAGGAAGCCGACCGGGCCGGTGTGGCCGGCGTCGACGAGCGTGCGCAGGATCGACATGACCGGGGTGATGCCGGACCCGGCGCTGACCAGCAGGACCGGCGCGTCGGGCTCGTCGGGGACGGTCAGCTCGCCGTCGGGCGGGGAGATCGTCACGACCGTTCCCGGCTGCAGGCGGGTGTTGACGTGCCCGGACACGAGGCCGTCCGGCATGTGCTTGACGGTGATCGTGAGGTGGCCGTCGTCGCGGAGGGCGGACGACGAGATCGAGTACGACCGGGTCCGTCGCCGGCCGTCCACGTCGACGGAGAAGCGCAGGTACTGGCCGGCCCGGTGGCGGTAGTCCCGGGCGACGCGCAGGGTGACGGTCACCACGTCCGGTGTCTCGCGCTGCACGTCGGTGACGAGCGCGCGCTCCTCGTCGACCGCCCACAGCGGGTGTGCGAGCTCGAGGTAGCGGCCGACGCCGTGGGGCACGGCGAGCGCGTCGACGAACCGCGAGGACAGCACGCGACGGACGCGGCGCGGCAGCGGTGCGGGACGCACGGCGGTGGGGGTGGGCATGACGACCTCGCCGGGTCGGGAGCGGGAGACGACGGGGTGTGAACACTCGTGCACTGTGAACAGTTGTACACTCTCGCGGCCGGGTTGGTCAAGCGCCGGCCGATGCACGGTCGGACGGTGGCCGGGCCCGGTTAGGCTCGACGGCCCCGCCTCCCGGCCCGGAAAGGCCCGACCCCTGGTCCCGCCACCCCCCGACCGGTCGACGCGCAGCCGCGGCGACACCCGCCAGCGGCTGCTGGACGAGGCACTGGACGCCACCGAGGGCGAGGCCTTCACCAGCCTGTCGTTGCGCGCGCTGACCCGTCGGGTCGGGATCGTGCCGACCGGCTTCTATCGCCACTTCGCCGACATGGACGAGCTGGGGCTGGCGCTGGTCGAGGAGACCTTCGACACGCTGCAGGCCATGATCCGGTCCGTGCGCGAGGACCCCATCCCGCCCGAGGACATGATCCGGGGGTCGGTGGCCGTCCTCGCGGACCACGTCCAGCAGCGGCCGTCGCACTTCCGCTTCATCGCCCGGGAGATGCACGGCGGGTCACGGGCGCTGCGCGACGCGATCCACGACCGCCTCGGCCAGTTCACCGACGAGCTCGTCGCCGACCTCGCACGGCTCCCGGTGATCGCGGACTGGCCCGAGCCCGACCAGCGCATGTTCGCCCAGCTCATCGTCACGCTGATGGTCGCCACCGCGGCCGACCTCGTCGAGCACCCCGAGGAGCGCGTCGCCATCACCCATCGGGCCGAGCAGCAGCTCCGGCTCGCGGTGCTGGCCGTCCCCCGCTGGCGCCCCTGAAGAGAGGCTCGCGTGTTCGTCCTGCTGCAGTTCGCCGTCGGGTTGCTGGCGCTCGCGTCGGTGTGCCTGCCAGTGCTGCTGCGCGAGCGGCTGATCTCGTTCCCGATCATCGTCGTCGCCGGTGGGCTGTTGCTGCCGCTCGCGTTCCAGGAGGGAAACTTCGACCCGGTCACCAACGGCTTCGCGGCCGAGCACCTCACCGAGTTCGCCGTGATCGTGGCGCTGACCGGCCTCGGGCTGTCGATCGACCGGCCGGTCACGTGGCGTGGCTGGCGCACCGCCTGGCGCCTGCTCGCCGTGACGATGCCGCTGACGATCGTGGCGGCGGCGTTCGTCGGCTGGTGGGTGGTCGGCCTGGCGCCGGCGGCCGCGGTGCTGTTCGGCGCGGCCCTGGCACCCACCGACCCGGTCCTGGCGGCGGACGTGCAGACCGGCCCGCCGTCCACGGGGGATCCCGAGGTGGACGAGACCGATGAGGTGCGCTTCGGCCTGACCTCCGAGTCGTCCCTGAACGACGGGCTCGCGTTCCCGTTCACGAACCTCGCCATCCTCGTGGCCGTCGTCGGCCCGGACCCGTCCGCATGGGTCGTCGAGTGGGCGGCGATCGACGTCGTCTACAAGGTCGGCGGGGGCGTGGCCGTGGGGCTGCTGCTCGGCCGGGTGCTGGGGCGGCTGACCCTGCGCATCGTCCGCGAGCTGCATGCGGGCGAGGGCATCGCACCGGCGCTGCTGGCGCTGGCCTACACCCTCACCTCGTACGGACTGGCCGAGCTGGCCGAGACGTACGGCTTCATCGCGGTCTTCGTCACCGCGGCCACCATCCGCCACACCGAGCGGCAGAACCACGTCCACGACCACCTGCACGAGGGCGCCGAGCAGCTCGAGCTGCTGGGCATGAGCGTGGTCCTGCTGCTGCTCGGCGCGGCGTTCGTCGACGGCCTGTGGCAGCACGTCACCGTGGAGATGGTCGTCGCCGCCCTGATCCTGATCCTGGTCGTCCGGCCGGCGGCGGGGTGGCTCGGCCTGGTCGGCCACCGCAGCGTGTCCCGCCCTGAGCGTGCCATGATCGCGTTCTTCGGGATCCGCGGGCTCGGGACCCTGTTCTACCTCGCCTACGGGCTCAACCACGCCGAGTTC
>CAZDIF010000325.1:0-3596 GCA_964505365.1 uncultured Actinomycetota bacterium | reverse complement strand
CGTCGTCGTCACCCACGCGCTGGCACCCGAGCGGGCCGACGAGCTGTGGGAGCGCGTGCGTGAGCGGGTGGACGTCGCCCGCGAGCTCACCACGGTCTTCGGGCCGGTGCTGGGGACCCACACCGGCCCCGGCGCGGTGGCCGTCGCGGCCGCGCCCGCGTCCGGCTGAGGTCGGCGGTCACCCAGCGCCGGGCACGGTTGCCACCTCCGTTCTCCGTGGCCATTCACGGAAGTTGGCGTCGGACCGCTTCCGCGGAAGCGGTCCGCCCATGCTGGGTCCGCCGATCTGATCACGTCTGGGAGGGCCTGCGATCGGGAGTTCTCGGATGGCGTCCAACGGCCGTGGAGGCCGGTGGGGGCCGTTCACCTCGCGGCTGGGTGGGACCTCGTGCCGCTCACGCGCCAGTCACGCCATCGACTGCCTCGCGCAGCAGGTCGGCCTGGCCGTTGTGGCGTGCGTACTCGTGGATCATGTGCAGAAGCAGAGCCCGTAGCGTCGCGTCGCTGTTCCACGCCGGCACATCGAACGTGGTGTCCAGCGTCTTTACGGAAGCCTCGATCTGACCGGCTCGCTCGCACTCCGCGCTCCACGCCGCCACGGCCTCAGCACCGCTGGCATCGTCGACCTCGAAGGCCGCCTGGAAGTCCCACGACGAGGACCAGACGTGCCGCACCTCTTCGGCGGCCACGACCCGGCGAAACCAGTGGCGCTCGACCTCGGCCATGTGACGGACGAGGCCAAGGAGCGACAAGGTCGAGGGCGGAACGGCACGCCGACGCAGGGCATCGTCGTCAAGGCCATCGACCTTCCACGCGAGGGTCGCCCGGTGGTAGTCCAGCCACCCGCGCAGCGCCACACGCTCCGGGCCAGTCATCGGAGGTGGCGTGCGGGTGTCCGGCGGTGCGGTCGGAGGCATGGGGCTCCCTTCTTGGTGGGGCCGCCTCAAGATGGAGGGAGGGGTCCGTACGCTACGTGACACGAGTCATCGGGCCGCGTCGGAGGAATCGGCGGACAGGCTGGTTGCCCGAGACGTGTGGCCGCGTTCGGCGGGCCGACACTCCTGTGGCATCGGCGATCCTGGTGGGCACGTCCACCTGGCATGGCGGCGCACCGAGTCCTTGGGCGATCCACACCCGTTGTGAGGGCGCCGCGGCCTCCTCGGTTGGCTCATCCCGACCGTGCGCTGGTGACCTTCGCCGGTGTCGTGGTCTACCTCCTGCTCACCAGCTGAGCCGGCTGTCGGCCTACAGCCGACGGACGCCACGCTCCAGCGACTGCCGAGCTCAGCCGGCGCTGATCAGCGCCACGGCCGTCAGCGCCAGGGCCGCGCCGGCCTGCTGAGGGCGTTTCAGTCGTTCGCCCAGGACGATCACCGACAGCAGCACGACCACCACCGGGTACTGCGACGCCACGACGCTGGCCAGCGACAGCAGGCCGGCGCGGGTGGCCAGCAGGAACAGCAGGTTGGCGAGGCTGTCGGCCAGTCCGGACAGCAACACGAGCCTCCAGGCCGGTCGGGCGGGCACGGGGGAGGTGCGCCGGATCGCCAGCATGGCCGCGACGGCCGTCAGCGAGCCGCCCTTGGACCCGACCAGCGGCCAGGCACCCGAGTCCGCCGGGGCCGCGTCGAGAAGGACGAAGAACAGGCCGAAGGACGCCCCGGAGAGCAGCCCCAGCAGCACGCCGCGGCGACGGGCCCGCACCCCGGTCGCGTGGGTGTCCGGCACCGAGACCACCCCGGGCGGCGGCGCGGCGAGGTGGTCCTCGTCCGCGCCACCGTCCTGGGTCGCGAGCCAGATGGCGGGTAGGGCGAGCAGGATGCCCGCGATGGCCACTGTGGACGGGCGCTCGCCACCGACGACGATCCCCACGGTCACCGGCAGCGCGGCGGCCGCCACGGCGCTGAGCGGGGACACGATCCCCATCGCGGCGTCGCGCATGGCCGTGAAGTACAGCGCCAGGCCCGTGCCGCCGAACAGGCCCGCACCAAACCCCACCACCAGGGCCTGGCCCGTCAGCGAACCGGGGGCGATCAGCAGGAGGAACGGCAGGCTGACGATGCCCACTGCCTGCGCGGCGACAGTCACCGCGAGTGGCCGCGCCCGCCGGGCGGCCACGCCACCGGCGAAGTCGGCGACGCCGTACGTCAGTGCCGACGACAGGGCGAGCAGCAGCGCCACACGGGACCTCCGGTTGCGGGCGAGCCCGGGAACCTACCCGGGGACCCTCCGGCGGAGGAACGTGGACCCGGGGTCTCAGCCGCCCTCGCAGCCGACACCGTCCTGGTCCCCGTCGAGCCGGTGGGGGTCGCCATGGCTGTGGTCGACCTGGATGGGGCCGTCCACGTCCGCGCAGTCCAGGTCCGGCGGTGCGGGAGGGACGCAGGGGGTGTAGGCCGGGTGGCAGTTGTCGTCCTGTGTCGGTTCGGGTTCGGGCTCCGGGGGTGGAGGTGGCGGGGCAACCGGCGTGCATGACGGAGCGTCCGCGGACGCCTCGGCTGCCCGTGCCCGCTGGGCGAGGTCCGGGTCCTCGTCCGTGAATCGCTCGTCGACGGTCCCGAGTCCGGCACCCGCCAGGGCCACGTTCAGCGAGTAGCCGTCCGCGCGCACGACCTCTCCCAGCAGTCGGCCGAAGTCGTCGAGCTGTGGGGCGCCCGCTGGCCTGATGATCGCGACCTGCTCACCCAGCACGGCGTCTGCGGTGAATGCCGATGCCTCCGCGCCACACAGCTCCTGGCCGCCGTGCGTCTCGGGCGTGTCCACGATCGCGAGACGCACGCGGGTCCCGTCAGCGAGGTCGATCGTGTCGCCATCGACCACGTTGGACACCCGACCGCCGGCGACGACCGGGGCCCCGTCGTCGCGAACCGCGGCGATCGGGTCGGGGGTGGGCGTCGGCGTCGGCGTCGGCGTCGGGGTGGGCGTGGGCGAGGGCGTGGCCGGTGTGGGCGTCGGGGTGGGCGTGGGCGTCGTAGGCGACGGGCTCACCGTGGGCGCCGTGGCCGGGACGTCCTCGATGGCGACCTGCTCGGTCCCCTCGGGATCGTCCCCGAGGGCGGCGAGTCCCAGCATCACCGCGAGGGCGATCGCCGTGATCCCCTGCCACCGCTTCCACCAGGGCTTCTCGTGCAGCGGCAGCGTGGTGCCGGGACCGCTCGGTGGTGGCAGGCGCGAGCCCGCAGCGGGCGGCGGAAGGTTCGCCATCAGTGCCCCTGTGCCCCGGTGTTGCCCGGACCGCCAGCCTACGCGTGGGGCGGAGGTGGGTCAGGTGACCCGGATCCCCGCCGGCAGGGATCCCCGTCCCAACGGCGACCGCCTGTCCACAGGCCGTCGGATCGGTGATCCCGGCGGGGGCGGCAGGGACCATGCTGTGGAGGTGGACGCCGACGAGTTCCGACATCGCTGGCGCGGCGTGGCCGCGTGGCTCGACGCGAGCCCGTCGGAGGTGGCCGGCCTCGTCGTGCTGACGCTCGGCGCCGTGGCCGTGGTCGGCCTGTTGTGGTGGTCGGGGCGATCGGTGCCCGTGTCGCAGCCGCCGACTGACCTCACGGCCGCGCCGACGGAGTTCGCGGGCGGCGACGTCGCCACCGTGCACG
>CAZDIF010000324.1:0-3608 GCA_964505365.1 uncultured Actinomycetota bacterium | reverse complement strand
CGTTCCGACGCCTGGATGACCTGCCGATGCTGTCGGTCGGGAGCCAGCCGCGGATGTTCTCCTCGGCTGATCCCGCAGGCGGGAACGCCGACGGGTTCTCCGGGACGTACCTGTGCCGAGACGGGGACGAGTACGTGCTGGGCGAGCACTCCGGTCCCGGGGAGCTCACCTCCCTGTGGTTCACCCGTGGCGACGGGTACGTGGGCGGGAACGGCCGGCTGCGTATCCAGCTCGACGGGCGAACCGTCGTGGACGCGCCGCTGCAGGACGTGGTCGACGGGCGGCTCGGCGACCCGTTCGTCCACCCGCTGGTGGGCAACGCCGACCAGAGCTCCGGGGGCGTCTACATCCAGGTCCCGATGCCGTTCCGGCAGTCGATGCGCGTCGCGACGACCGGCCGGCCTCGCTTCCACCGCGTCCAGTACCGGGCGTTCGACGATGCCCGTGGCGTCCGCACCTTCGACCCCTCCGACCCCGCACGCGACGTGGTCGACACGCTGCGTGCGGCCGGGTCGGGCGACCCCAAGCCGCCCCACCCCGACACCAGGCGGAGCCGCCGGACCCTGCGCCTTGCCCCGGGCCAGGCCACCCCGCCGCTGCGCCTGGCCGGCCCCGGGATGGTGTCGGCGCTGCGGCTGCGCCTGCCGCAGGTTCCGGTCCTCCCACAGCCGGGCGGCGGCGAGGTCCAGGCCGGGTCCACCGAGATGTCGCTGGCGATCGATCCGGCCAACGACGGTGTACGGATCGTGCGCCGGTCGCCGTCGCGCGCGGCCGTCCAGGTCGCGTCCGTGCTGGTCGACGGGGACCTGACGCGGCGACCGTTCAGCGAGCCGCGTGAACAGCCGGACGGACGCTTCGAACAGGCGGTGGACCTGCGCGGCAGCCTCACCGCCGGACGCGACGAGCTCCGCCTCGCTGCCGTCGAACCCGGCCCGGGCTCGCTCGAGGTCCAGTCGTTCGTCCGCGGGCAGTGGGAGGTCACCGACCGGCGCCTCCTGCCGGAACCGCCCGCCGTCCCGACGATCGATCCGGACGAGGCCGGACGGCTGCTTGGCGGGCTGCGACTGCGCATCAGCTTCGACGGCCGCCGCACCGTCGACGCACCCGTGGGGGAGTTCTTCGGCGCCGGCCTGGGGAAGCGGCCCGTGGCCACGCTGCTGTTCGCCGTCGACCGCGAGCAGGGCTTCCGGGCGTGGTGGCCGATGCCCTTCGCCCGCGATGCGGTGGTCCAGCTGTACAACGGATCGGACCGCTCGGTGGCCGCTGGCCACCTCGAGGTGGCGTGGCGTCCGGAATCCCGGTGGCGCGCCGCCCTGGGACCCGGGGGCTCGGCCGGCCACTTCCACGCGACGTCCCAACGGGGACCCGTCACCCCGGGGGAGGACTGGGAGCTCGCTGACGTCGACGGCCATGGACGCGTCGTGGGCGTGGCACAGACCATGCGGGGGCGCGAGCCGGGCCGGCTGTACCTCGAGGGCGACGAGCGCGTCCGGATCGACGGCGCGCGCAGTCCCCAGCTGCACGGGACCGGGACCGAGGACCTCTACCTCGCCGGCTGGTACTTCAACCGCGGCCCGTTCACGACGCCGTTCAGCGGACTCAGCGCACACCTGCAGGGCACGTCCGGCTGCCGTGTCGAGTGTGACGCGGCCTACCGGGTCTTCCTCGCCGACGCGCTGCCGTTCCACGCCGCCCTCCAGTTCGGCATCGAACACGGGCCGGTCAACGACGTGCCCGCCGAGTACGGGTCGACGACCTTCTGGTATGGACGCGATGAGCCGGCCCTGCGCCGCACCGACCGGCTCGACGTGGGCGACGGGGACAGCGAACGTGCGCACGACTACGACGGCGACGGCCACCGCTACCACCTGGAGGCCGCCTACCCCGGCCCCCGCGACGACGACCTCGTGATCGACAGCGTTCGGGAGGCCACGGACGAGGTCCGGTTCGAGGTTGCGCTGGATCCCGACAACGTGGGAGTGCTGCTGCGTCGCCGCGCGGACCAGCTCCGCCAGGGACAGGGCGCACGGGTGCTGGTCGACGACGTGCCGGCGGGCATCTGGTACCAGGCGTCAGGCAACCGGGTCCAACGGTGGGCGGACGACGACCTGCTGCTCCCTGCCCGACTCACCCGCGGGCGCGAGCGCATCGAGGTGACGCTGCAGCCGCTGGCCCAGGGTCCGCCGTGGACCGCGGCTGCATACGAGGCGTTCTCCCTGCTGGCACCGGGCACCGGGCGTTCTGGTGACACGTGAGCCGGTGAGGGAGGACGGGCCCAGGTCAGCCCTCGCGTGGGGACGCTCACCACCCATGCAACCGATGGTTGCGTATCGGCTCGTGCGGCGCTAGCCTGATCCGCAACCGATGGTTGCGAAATCAGGAGCGCCCATGGAGTACGCCAGCATCGAGCGCGAGATCCACGTCGACGCGCCGCCCGAGGTGGTGTTCGAGGTGATCAGCGAGCCCGAGCACATCCGCGAGTGGTGGAACGCCGAGACCGATGTCCAGCCGACCCCCGGCGCGACCGGCGAGTTGGTGTGGAGCGACGGCGAGGACCCCCGAGCGCAGGTCGCCGCGATCACCGTGGTGGCGGTCGAGCCGCCGCGGCTGTTCACCTTCCGCTGGACGCATCCCGCCGGAGAGACGGCCGTCGACGGCAACTCGCTGCTGGTGACCTTCGAGCTCGTCCCGTCCGGCTCGGGCACGCAGCTGCGGATGACCGAGACCGGCTTCCGCGAGCGCGGCTGGGAGGCCGCGAAGCTGGAACAGCAGTATCAGGAGCACGTGGTCGGCTGGGACACCTTCGTGCCCCGGATCGGGGCGCACGCCGAACATCTGGTGTCGGCCCGATGAGCGCCGCGATCGACGACGACCTGTGGTCAGCAATCGGCGACCCGACCCGACGGCGGATGCTCGACCTGCTGCTGGAGACTGGGGCCGCGACCGCGACGTCGCTCAGCGAGCAGCTACCGGTGACGCGGCAGGCGGTGGCCAAGCACCTCGGCGTCCTCGACCGGGTCAGCCTGGTCCAGTCGACGCCCGTCGGGCGTGAGAAGCGCTACCGCGTCGACGAGGTGCAGTTCGAGCGTGCCGTGGCACAGCTCAACGCCGTCAGCAACACCTGGGACGCCCGGCTGCGGCGGATCAAGCAGATCGCCGAAGCCATCCACAAGAACACATGACGTCCTGCGACCGCGACTGCGGCCGCACCGAGAACAGGAAGAACCATGGTGGACATCCTGCACCGAGTCGGGATCACGGCATCGCGCGACGCGGTGTTCCGCGCACTGACCACGCCCGAGGACCTGGCGGGCTGGTGGACCAACGACACCCGCGGAGACGGAGAGGCCGGCGGCGTCCTCGCGTTCCGCTTCGGGCCGCCCGGCGGCTTCGACATGAAGGTGCTCGAGGCCCAGCCCACCGAGCGTGTGCTCTGGGAGGTGATCGATGGGCCGGAGGAGTGGATCGGCACCCAGATCCAGTGGGACCTGCGGACCGAGGGCGACTTCACGATCGTCATGTTCGCCCATCGGGGGTGGCGCGAGCCCGTGGAGTTCATGCACCACTGCAGCACCAAGTGGGCGACGTTCCTGATGAGCCTGAAGTCG
>CAZDIF010000323.1:1838-3617 GCA_964505365.1 uncultured Actinomycetota bacterium | reverse complement strand
TCGAGTGGGGGCGTGCCGGCGTCCGGGTCAACGAGGTGGCGCCGGGGCTGATCGCCTCGTCGGGCCTGGACACCTACGAGGAGCCGGTTCGGTCGCTGCTCCGGTCGTACCCGAACAACATCCCGCTGGGCCGGCTCGCGACCGAGGCGGAGGTCAGCGGGGCCGTCTGCTTCCTGCTGTCCCCGGCGGCGTCCTACGTGACCGGAGCCACGCTGCGGATCGACGGCGGGACCGGCGGCGCACACCGGGAGTGGCCGCTGGCGGCCCACGACCGCGCGCCCGTCTTCGAGGGCTTCCACCGGGCCGTGCACCCGACGCTGTTCGACGAGGACGGCTGACCCCGGCCGAGTGGCTGGTGTTGTTTCTGTTGTAGGTGTTAACAAGAGTCCATTGACGGGGTACCGTGGCGAGGTCGCGGGCAGCCGCCCGCGCCTGTCCTCGTACCCGTGGACCGCCCATGGCCCGTTCCCCGGCCGCCTCGCGGCGACGGAGGCTGCTGGATGCCGCCGCCGTCGTGCTGGCGTCGACCACCCTGGCGCTGGCCGGGTGGCTGCCGAACACGCCCGCCGACGCGGCCGGGTGTCCGTCCGCGGGCGGCGGGAGCATGCCCGCGCTCGCCCCGGCCAACGAGGATCCCGAGTACGTGACGTTCCGCGGCCGCGGCTGGGGCCATGGGGTCGGGATGAGCCAGTACGGGGCCAAGGGCGCGGCCGAGCTCGGCTGCACCGCCGAGCAGATCCTCACCACCTACTACACCGGCACGCGGGTGACGACCAGCTCCCCGTCGACCCCCATCCGCGTCGGGATCAGCTGGGACTGGACCGCGCGGACCGTCACCACCGGCAGCGCGTCCGTGACGTGGAACTGCGGCTCCGGGTGCTCGATGACCCAGTCGGCCGACACCTCGTGGACGGTCCTGGCCACCGGGGGCTCCCTGACGGTCCAGGGCCGGGTGGTCGACTCGATGACGGCGTCGCTGGGGTCGCTGTCCGATGGACGGACCCTGCGGGTCGATGGTGGGACCTACGACCTCGGGACCATGGAACTGTCCGCGGACAGCGGCGGTCGGGGGGACGCCGTGGTCGCCCTGCCGCTCGAGCAGTACGTGTACGGCATCGCCGAGGTGCCGGCATCCTGGCCCACGGAGACGCTGCGGACGCAGGCGATCGCCGCGCGGACGTATGCGCAGCTTCGCATGGGCAGCACCTACGGGAACTGCGGCTGCCACGTCTACGACACCACGTCGAGCCAGGTCTACAGGGGCAGCGGGTACGACAGCCGCTGGATCGCCGCGGTCGACGCGACCCGGTCCCGGGTCGTCACGTACAACGGCGGCCTGATCGACGCGGTGTACTCGTCCAGCCACGGCGGCCACTCGACCTCCTCCGCCTTCGTGTGGGGCAGTTTCCGGGGCTACCTGCAGCCCGTGGATGACAGCCGATGGGAGGCGGCGTCGGGCAATCCCCTGTTTCGCTGGAGCGTGGCGGTCGACCGCGACGTGCTGGGCGACCGGCTCGGCATCGGCCGTGTCACGAAGGTCACCGTGAACGAGCCGACCGGGCACGGGTCTCCGCCGCGCGTGGGCAATCCCTCCTACGGCTACGGCGGGGTGACCTTCGTCGGCACGAAGAGCACGAGGACGGTCTCCGGGGAGTACGTGCGCAGCATGCTCGGCGCGTTCGGGCAGCTGGCGTCGTCGCTGTTCACCGTGGCCTACCCGGTGGCGGACGAGGAGCCGACGGAGGAGCCGCCGGCCAGCGAGGACCCGACCACGGAGGA
>CAZDIF010000323.1:0-1738 GCA_964505365.1 uncultured Actinomycetota bacterium | reverse complement strand
TCACCGCCGCCGGGCGGCCAGGGCGGCGGTCCCGCCGTGGTCTCCGACCAGCAGGGCGGCGTCGCTGGCTCGGGAGGCAACAGCCTGCACACGCACGAGGCGGCCGCGGCCCCCGACGACCCCGTCGAGCCAGCCCCCGAGCCGACCGGCCCGGTCCTCGACCGGCCCGCCATGCCCGGTCCCGACAGCCCGGCGCCCGAGGACGCCGACGAGTCCGGCGAGGTCGACTTCGCCGCCCTGTACGAGCACCGCCCGCAGGTCGAGGACGTCACCGAGCCCCCGCCGACGCCGCTCGATGCCGCCGCCAACGCGCCGCCGAGTGGGGTGACCTTCGACGCGATGCCGGTCGTCCTGCCGGTCGAGATCCCGTGGTGGCACCAGTTGCCGGTGAGCCCCCGCGAGATGGCCATGGGGGCCAGTGCCCTGACCCTCGCCCTGGTCGGTGGGGGATGGACGCGTCGGCGGTTGCGCGCCCGCGCCTCGGAAATGACGTAAACTTTCGAGCGGTCGGAAGTTGTCCAGCCTTGCGGAGGAGGGCGCGTGGACCGCGACGCCGGCAGCAATCCGTTCACCCCCGGCTACGGGATCATCCCCGCCGTCTTTGCCGGTCGGCAGGCCGAGTTCGCCGACTTCGAGGGGGTCGTCCTGCGGCGCGTGGCGCAGGGTGTCTACGAACCGGCCCGGATGCTCACCGGCGACCGGGGCATGGGCAAGACCGCGCTGCTCAAGCAGTTCGAGGCCGAGGCCTCGGAGGCCGGCCACTGGGTCGTTCGCGTCTCGGCCGTCCGCGGCGACGCCGCCCTGCCCGACGTCGTCGAGGCCCTGGTCGACACCCTGTCGGGCCACGACGTCGCGGTCCGGATGTCGCGCGAGGCCAAGCAGGCACTGAAGCGCGTGGCGGGGCTGACCGTCGGCCCGACGGGCGTGACCGTCACCGACGTCCGCCCGAAGCGGGGCACGACCGATCGCTGGCACAAGGACCTGACGACCATCCTGACCGACGCCGGACGCCTGGCGCGTGAGGCCGGCGTGGCCCTGCTGGTCCTGCTCGACGAGGCCCAGAACATCGACCGGATCGCCATGGGCGCGCTGTTCCACGCCTTCCAGGAGGCCCAGTCCACCACCGTCACCGAGCGCCACCACTCCGGCGCCCGCATGCGCCACCACCTCCCGCTGGCCGTCTACGTCGCCGGGCTGCCCGGGCTCACCTCGCTGCTGCGCGCGGCCGGGACCACGTTCGGCGAGCGCGCCCGCCACGTCAGCCTGCCGCCGCTGACCGACAACGACGTGGCCGAGGCCCTGCGCGCCTTCGCCGAGACCCGCGGGGTCGCCGTCGACGCCGACGCCTCCGACCGCTTCTGCGAGCTCGTCGGCGGGTACCCGTACTTCCTCCACGTCGTCGGCTCGCAGGTGTGGGTCGCCGGCGAGGGCCCGGTGGTCACCGCCGACGACGTCGAGCAGGGCTGGCGGATGGCCGGCCCGACCATCGAGCTGTTCTACGAGGAACGCCTGCGCGACCTCACCGACAACCAGCGCCGCTACCTCGTGGCCGCGGCCGAGCTCGACGTCGACGAGCGCACCTCCGGCGCCGTGGCCGAGCGGCTCGGTTCCTCCACCGAATCCGTCGGCTCGACCCAGCAGGCGCTCATCGAGACCCACGGGCTGCTGCGCCGCGCCGGGCGCGGCCGCATCGCGTTCACCCTCCCCGGCATGGACCGCCACCTCCGCCCCGCCTGAC
>CAZDIF010000322.1:0-3617 GCA_964505365.1 uncultured Actinomycetota bacterium | reverse complement strand
AGCAGCGGCGTGTGCACGAACCCGGCCTCGCGGGCCGCCAGCGCCGGGAACCCGCTGCTGATGTCCTCGGTGGCGGTGAAGACGATCGACACGAGGTCGTCCTCGACCAGGCCGTTGCGGTCGAACAGGGCGTGGATCAGCTCCTGCGTGCGCTCGACCAGCTGGTCGCGGTCGTCCACGTCGAGGGTCGTGGCGCCACGCAGGGCGCGGACGCGCTCACCCATGTCGCTTCCGATCCTGGCGAGCGCGGCGGCGGCGCTCGTCACGCGTGCTGCGGGCGGACCGCGGGGCACCGGAGCGACCCTCGACGGCGGCGTGCAGGCGGCCGACCTCCTGCTGCGTGAGGTGGCGCCAGCGGCCCTGCCGCAGGTCGCCGAGCTCGACGCCGGCGAACGCCACGCGGGCGAGCCGCTCGACGGGGTGGTCCACGGCCGCGAGCATGCGGCGGATCTCGCGCTTGCGCCCCTCGGTCATGGTCAGCTGCAGCAGGACCTTGTTGTGCTGCTCCTCGAGGAGGACGACCTCGGTCGGGCGGGCGGTGCCGTCCTCGAGGGCCACGCCGTCGCGCAGCTGCTGCAGGGTGTGGCGCCGCACGGGGCCGTTGACCAGCGCGACGTAGGTGCGCTCGACCTGGCGGGACGGGTGCAGCAGCTGGTGCGTCAGCTCGCCGTCGTTGGTCAGCAGCAGCAGCCCCTCGGTGTCCTTGTCGAGCCGGCCGACCGGGAACAGCCGCACGGGCAGGTCCACCATCTCGACGACCGTGGGCCGCCCCTCGGGGTCGTCGGCCGTGGTGACGACGCCGCGGGGCTTGTTCAGCATCACGTGGACGAGGTCCGGATCGGCGTTGATGCGCTCGCCGTCGACGCGGATGTCGTCCACGGACCCGTCGACCTTGCGGCCGAGCTCGGCGACGTCGCCGTTGACCGTCACCCGGCCGGCGGCGATGAGGTCCTCGCTGGCGCGGCGGCTGGCCACGCCGGCCGCCGCCATGACCTTCTGCAGGCGTTCCAGGCTCATGCCGACTCCCCGCCGGCATCGTCCGGCTCGTCGTCCGCCTCGTCCTCGTCGTCGTCCTCGGCGGCGGCGACGGCCGTGCGCAACTGGGCCATCGCGCTCTGGGCGACCCGCTCGAGGGCGCCGGTGAGCTCGTCCATCTCGTCGTCCTGCTCGCGCCGCCGCGCCGAGGCGATCCGGCGCGCGTCGCGGGACGGCTCGGGCTCGTCCCCGTCGGGGTCCCAGTGGGCCGCGCCCGTGGAGGCCAGTTCCCGGCCCTGCTGCAGCCGGCGGCGTGCCTCCTTGAGCCGGTCGGGCGTGGGCTCGTCGGGGGCGGGGTTCTCGACGAGGAACTCGGTCAGCGGCGGCAGGTCGTCGAGGCCAACCAGCCCCACCTTCTCGAGGAACTCGACGGTGGTGCCGTACAGGACCGCCTGGCCGGGGCCGTCGTCGCGGCCGACCTCCTCGACCAGCCCCCGGGAGACCAGCGAGCGGACCGCCCCGTCGGCGTTGACCCCGCGGATGTCGCCGACCTCGGTGCGCGAGATCGGCTGCTTGTAGGCGATGACGGCCAGGGTCTCCAGCGCCGCCTGCGACAGGCGCCCGGTGCGGCCGGACAGCAGGTGGCGCTCGACGTGCTCGCGGACCTCGGCGGCCGTGTACAGCCGCCAGCCGCCGGCGACGTTGCGCAGCACCAGCCCGGACTGGCGCTCCTGCAGCCGCTGCCCGAGCTCGTCCAGCAGCGCCACCGCCGTGTCCTCGTCGCACTCCAGCGCCGTGGCCAGGGTCGGCACGTCCAGCGGGTGGTCGGCGAGGAACAGCACGGCCTCCAGGCCGCGCAGCCGGTCGATGTCGACCTCGCTCATTCGTGGGTCTCCTCGGGGGCGGGCCCGTCGGTGTCGGCCTCCATGTCGGCCTCGGCCTCGTCGTCCTCGTCCGGCGCGCCGCTGGTCTCGATGTGGGCCAGCACGGACAGGTCGGCGGAGGACTCGCGGCGGGCGACGGTCATCTCGCCGCGGTGGTCCTGCTGCTCGAGGTCGAGGTGGCCCAGCTTGTACAGCTCGAGCACCGACAGGAAGAACACGATCGCGTCGCCGCGGTTGTGGCCGGTGACCAGCGAGCGGAACGCCGCCCGGTCGCCCGGGGCCAGCACGCGGTCGAGCACCGACTGGGCGGCGTCCTGGATGGAGATGAAGTTGCGGCGGATGTGGTCGATGCGCACGGTCGGCTCGGGCCGCGGTGCCGTCGCCAGGGCGGCCATGCGGGCGAGGTCCTCGGGGCCCACGTGCAGCTCGGCGTCGGGCACCAGCCGCCGCCACTGCGGGTCGAGCGCCACCTCGCGGCCGTGGTGGTGCCCGTGGGTGGCCAGCCGCTCCGCCAGCTGGTCGGCGACGTCCCGGAACGCCCGGTACTCGAGCAGCCGCGCGTACAGCACGTCGCGGGCCTCGCCGAGCAGGTCCTCGAGCTCCTCCTGCTGCTCGCGGGGCAGCAGCCGAGCGGCCTTGAGCTCGACCAGGGTGGCGGCGACGACGAGGAACCGCGTGGCGGTCTCGAGGTCGAGCTGGTCGATGCCCTTCAGCGAGTCGAGGAAGTCCTGCGTGATGTCGGCGAGGTCGACCTCGGTGATGTCCAGCCGCCGGCGCGAGATGAGCTGCAGCAGCAGGTCGAACGGGCCCTTGAAGACCTCGAGGTCGACCTGGTAGCCGGTCGGATCGACGACGGCGTCGGGCGCCGGGCTGTCCGGCGTGCTGACCTCTGCCATCGACGTGCCTGTCGTCTCACGTCCCTCGGGTGCCCTGGGCGGCTGGGGGCCCGGAGCCCGGATGCTACAGCCCACACGGGCTGGCACGGACCACCCGGTCCGGTTGACAGACGGGCCCCGACATCGGATCGTTGACGGGTGGGAAGGGGCCCAGCGTGTCCAGAACGACCGAACCGCGTGACCGTGCCGCCACGTCGGCGACGTCCAGCCTGCAGGCCGCACGCGCCGCCCACGACGCGATGGCCTGGGTCGACGCCGTGGCCGCCTTCCGTGCCGCGGACGCCGACGAGCCGCTCGGCCCCGACGACCTCTGGCGCCTCGGCACGGCGGCACACCTGACCCGCGAGGACGCGGTGGCCCGGGACGCCTTCGAGCGCGCCCACCGCAGCCACCTCGAGGCGGGCGACGTGGCCGCAGCGGCCCGCACGGCGTTCTGGCTGGGGATGCTCCTGCTCCAGCTGGGCGACCACGCCCCCGGGCTCGGCTGGATCGGCCGTGCGGGCACGCTGCTGGACCAGCACGACCTCGACGTCGCCGAGCGTGCCCTGCTCGGGATTCCCAGCGCGCTGCAGGCGGTCGAGGGCGGCGACCCGGAGGCGGGCCTGGCCGGCTTCCGCGAGGTCGCGGCCATCGCCGACCGCTTCGGCGACCCCGACGCGCGAGCGCTCGGGCGCCTCGGGCAGGGACGGGCCCTGCTCGCGCTCGGACGGTTCGACGAGGGGGTGGCGATGCTCGACCAGGCGATGGTCGAGGTCACCACCGCCGACGTGTGGCCGATCGTCACGGGGATCGTCTACTGCGGCGTCGTCATCGCCTGCCGCGACAGCTTCGACCTGCGCCGCGCCCGGGAGTGGACGGCGGC
>CAZDIF010000321.1:0-3627 GCA_964505365.1 uncultured Actinomycetota bacterium | reverse complement strand
GTGCCCCATCTGGTACTGCGGCTCGCCGCTGCACCTGGACTTCGGCGAGGTCGAGCGCCAGCACAAGGCCGTGCTGGTCGTCGAGGCCCAGCCCGGGCTGCCCGCCGAGGTCCGCCGCGTGGACCTCACCGCCGGCCGCCACCTGCGCACCGTCCGCGGCCCCGCTGCCGAGCTCGACGCCCGGATGGGCGAGCTCGGCGACGCCCACGTGCGGGTGCAGCTGACCGACCCCCAGCGGCCGGGGCTGGCCGACGAGGTCCGCGAACGGTTCCCGAACGCCGTCGACGTCCGCATCGTCCGGCCCGAGGACGACGACGAGGGCAGCGAGGACGACTTCACGATCGAGGACGTCCACCGCTCCCCCGCCGACCTGTTCGCCGAGTACCTCGCCGAGACGGACGCCAGCGACCCCGACCTCACCGCCCTGTTCGCCGAGCTGCTGGAGACCACCGTTGCGCCCGACGCGCCTTGAGCTCGAGGGGTTCGCGTCGTTCCGCGATCCCGTCACCGTCGACTTCGCCGACGCCGACCTGTTCGTGCTGTCGGGCCCGACGGGCGCCGGCAAGAGCTCGCTGGTCGACGCCATGACCATGGCGCTGTACGGCACGGTGGCCCGCTACGACGACCGCCGCGTCGTCGCACCGGTGATCTCGCAGGGCCGTGCCGAGGCGCGGGTCCGCCTGGACTTCACCGTCGGGTCGGCCACCTACTCGGCGGTGCGGGTCATCCGACGGACCAAGACCGGGGCGACGACCAAGGAGGCCCGGCTCGAGCGGTGGCGCGACGCCGACGGCGAGGCCCGGGACACCCTCGCCGGGACCGCCGACGAGGTGACCGCCGCCGTCGAGGCCCTGCTCGGCCTGCGCTTCGAGCACTTCACCTCGTGCATGGTCCTGCCGCAGGGTGCGTTCCAGCACTTCCTCCATGCCAGGCCCAAGGACCGCCAGGACCTGCTGGTGCAGCTGCTGGACCTCGACGTGTACCGGCGCGTCGGGCAGGCCGCCCGTGACCGCGCCACCGCCCTGCAGGCCGAGGTGGACGCCGCACAGCGCCGCCTCGACGGCGACCTGGCCGAGGCCACCACCGAGGCCCTGACCGCGGCCGACGGGCGTGTCGAGGCGCTCCAGGGCCTGCTGGAACGGCTCGACGCGGCCCAGCCCGAGCTCGACGGGATCCTCGACGAGGGACGGCGCCTGCGGGAGGAGGCGACGCTCGCACGCCAGCGGGCCCAGCTGCTCGACGGGCTGGCGCCCCCCGACGACCTCGACCAGCTGCTCGACCGCCTGGGCCGGGCGCGGCAGGACGCCGAGGCGGCCGACACCGCCCTCGAGGAGGCCGGCCAGCGGGTCGAGCAGGCCACCCAGCAGCGCCAGGCCGCCGGCGACGCCACCCCGCTGCACCAGCAGCTGGACCGGCTGCGGCAGCGCGACCGCGTGCGCACGCAGCTCGACGCCGCCGAGCAGCAGGTCGAGCAGGCCACGACCGCCGTCAAGGACGCCCACGAACGGGCGGGGCCGGCACAGCAGGTCCGCGACGACGCGCAGGCGGCCCTCGAGGACGCACGCCAGCACGACCTCGTCGCCGCCGTCACCGCCGGCCTCGACGCTGGCGACCCCTGCCCCGTCTGCGACCGTCCGATCGAGGCGGTCCCCGACGCCCCCGGCGCCGAGGCCCTCGACGCGGCGAGGCAGGCCCTCGACGAGGCGGCCCGGGCCCACGACACGGCCCAGCAGGTGGTCCAGGAGGCCGAACGGGACGCCACCCGGGCCCAGGCCGAGCGCGACGGGCTCCACCGACAGCTGGTCGAGCTCGACGAGGCCGTCGCCGACCATGCCGAGGTGGCACCCGCCGACGCCGACGAGCTGTCCCGACGCATCGCCGCGATCGAGCAGCACGACGCCGCCGTGGCCGAGGCCCGACAGGCCGAGCAGACGGCACGGGAGCAGCGCCGTCGGGCCGTGCAGGCACGCGACGCGGCCGAGCAGCAGCGCCGCGACGCCGAGCAGGTGCTGACCGCCACCCTCGACCGGCTCACCGAGCTGCGCCCGCCCGCCGTCGACCGGGACGACCTCGGGGCCGCCTGGCAGGCACTCACGGACTGGGCAGCCCGCCGTGGTCCCGAGCTCGTCGCCGAGGCCGAACGCGCCGAGGCCGCCGTCGCGGACGCCGCCGACCGCTGGAAGCAGCGCACGGCCGAGCTCCGCCGGGACTGCACCGACCACGACGTGCCGGTCGCCGACGGCCAGCAGCCCCGGGACGCCGCCGTGGCCGCCCTCGAACGCGGCCGGGCACGCCGGGACCGCCTCGCCGAGCAGGTCGAGGAGGCCCAGCGGCTGCGTGACCGCATCGAGCGCGAACGCCGCGACCAGCGCGTCGCCACGGCCCTCGGCCAGCACCTGCGGTCGTCGAACTTCGAGAAGTGGCTGCTCAACCGGGCCCTGCGCCTGCTCGTGCGGGGCGCCACCGCGACGCTGCACGAGCTGTCCGGCGGCGCCTACTCCCTCACGCTGGACGACGCCGGGGGCTTCGCCGTCGTCGACCACCGCAACGCCGACGAGCAGCGCTCCGCCCGCACCCTGTCCGGTGGCGAGACGTTCCTCGCGTCGCTGGCCCTGGCGCTGGCCCTGTCCGAACACGTCGCCGACCTCGCCGCCCAGGGCGCCGCCCGGCTCGAATCGCTGATCCTCGACGAGGGTTTCGGCACGCTCGACGCCGAGACCCTCGACGTCGTGGCGTCGGCCCTCGAGGAGCTCGGCTCCCGCGGGCGCATGATCGGCGTGATCACGCACGTGCAGCCGCTGGCCGAGCGGCTGCCGGTGCGGTACGCGGTCCGCAAGGAAGCCGGCACCTCCCACGTGGAACGGGTGGCGTGATGCGCATCGCCGTGGACGCGTGGGCGCCGGACTTCGGCCCGGCCGCGCCCGCCAGCACCGACCAGCAGCCGACCACCGGCCCGGTCGATCTCAACGTCGAGGTTGCCGCGGACGACTGGGCGCCTGCCACGCCCGCCGCATCCGCCTGCGCCGCCACCGACGTCCGGTTCGTCGACGGCGTCCGGCGGATCGACGCCCGCGTGTGGGCGACCGACGGTGGTGACGGCGAGCCGCCCCGCACGCGCCCCGCGCTGGCCGTGTCGTACGGGGCCGGCACGGTGCGCTCCAACGGCCGGGCGGAGGTCGAGGACTGCGAGGTCCGCCACGAGCTGGTCGGCCCCGCCGGGCTGCCCCCGCTCACCACGGGCACGATCCACTACCAGCCGGTCGCCGTCCCGGCCGAGGACGACGACGGCCTCGTCGCGGCCGTCCAGCAGCGCATGGGCCAGCTCGAGATCGCCGTCGCCGGGCGCGTCGACCCGGCCGAGCTGACCGTCGTCGACGGCCCCCTGTCCGGCCGTCAGAACGTCCCCGGCGCCGTCGGGTACGTCAAGACCCACCGTGCCGCCTACCTGCCGCCGGTCGCGCAGGGCGTGGTCGCGGCCCTGGACGCGGGACAGCGCACGCCGCTGTTCCTCACGCAGACGTCCTGGTCGCGCTACTCGTGGTACCTGCGGCTGCCCCACGGCACCGGCCACCCGTGGGCCGGGGTGGTCCGGCTCGAGGCCGCCGCGGACCTGTCCCTGCCCGACGT
>CAZDIF010000320.1:0-3644 GCA_964505365.1 uncultured Actinomycetota bacterium | reverse complement strand
TGATGCTGGGCGGGCGTGTCGCCGAGGAGATCAAGATCGGCGACTACACCACCGGCGCCTCCAACGACATCCAGAAGGCCACGAGCCTCGCGCGCCAGATGATCACCCAGTACGGGATGAGCGAGAAGCTCGGGCCGGTCCAGCTGGGCCACACCGACTCCCAGCCGTTCCTCGGCAAGGAGTTCGGCCACGACCCCGACTACTCGGGCTCGGTCGCCGAGCAGATCGACCTCGAGATCCGGCACCTGATCGACGAGGCCCACGACGAGGCCCTCGAGATCCTGGTCGAGAACGATGCCGTGCTCGAGGACCTCGCCACGCAGCTGCTCGAGACCGAGACCCTCGACGGCAAGAACCTCGCCCAGGTCCTCGAGCCGGTCCGCCATCGTCCCAGCCGGGCCGCCCAGGCCCCCGAGGGCATGCCGGACTCGAAGGTGCTCGACCTGCTGCGGCGCCTCGACCCGTCGAGCAACGGCCGCAGCGGGAACGGCCGCTCCTCGACGACGCGGAAGAAGTCGTCGTCGAAGGGCTCCACCGCGAAGAAGTCGACGACGCGGCGGACCACGAAGAAGTCCTCGTCGAGCCGGCGCTCGTCCTGATGTCCGCCGGCCAGGCCGCCGACCGCCCCACCGACGACGACGGCCACGCGGCGTCGCGGGCCCGGGTGCAGGCGATCACCAACGTGGCGCCCTCCCGGGTGTTCGACCACGACCGGATCCGCCGGGCCGTGCGGCTGCTCTTCGAGGCCATAGGCGAGGACCCCGACCGCGAGGGCCTGCAGGGCACCCCGGAACGGATCGCCCGCGAGTACGACGAGATCTTCGCCGGCCTGCTCGTCGACCCCGGCGACGTCGTGTCGGTCGTCTTCGAGGAGGACCACGACGAGATCGTCATGGTCCGCGACATCGCCTTCCACTCGATGTGCGAGCACCACCTGCTGCCGTGGTTCGGTCGTGCCCACGTCGCCTACCTGCCCAACGAGAGCGGCGCGATCACCGGCCTGTCGAAGCTGGCCCGCCTCGTCGACGTGTGCGCGAAGCGGCCCGGCGTGCAGGAGCGGATGACGACCCTGATCGCCGACACGCTCGAGCAGCGACTGCAGCCCCGTGGCGTGATGGTCGTCGTCGAGGCCCGGCACCTGTGCATGGAGATGCGCGGCATTCGCAAGCCCGAGGCCGAGACCGTCACCTCTGCCGTCCGTGGCGCCTTCCGCCAGGACGCCCGCACCCGCGCCGAGGCCATGGCGCTGCTGCACGGCCGCTCGTTCGGTTGAGCATGGGCGACGAGGCACTGGTGGTGCGGGTCGAGGAGGCCCGCCTGGTCGAGGCCGGGGGCCCGGCGTGGATCGTCGTCTCCGGCCTGCCGGACCCCGGTGCCGTCGCCGAGCGTGCCGCGTCCGCCGGCGGGTCCGTCCGAGTGGACGACGCGGGGCGGCTGCGTGCGCTCGTCACCCCGCGCCAGCTCGTCAACGCGGCGGGCCGCGTCGATCCCGACCTGGGCCGCCGCCTCGGTGACCGTGTCGAGGCGGCCGTCGCGGCCTGGCAGCGCCCATCCACCCGCGTCGCGCTGGACGGTGACCGGGCCGTGGACGCCGCCGACCGGCCCGTCGTGATGGGGATCGTCAACGTCACCCCGGATTCGTTCTCCGACGGCGGGACGGCCTACGACCCTGCCGACCACCCCGCCCGGGCCGTCGAGCACGGCCGGGCGCTGCTGGCGGCTGGTGCCGACGTGCTCGACGTCGGCGGCGAGTCCACCCGTCCGGGGTCCGATCCCGTGGGCGCGGACGAGGAGCTCGAGCGGGTCCTGCCCGTCATCGAGGCCCTGGCCGCCGACGCCCCGGTGTCCGTCGACACCACCAAGGCGGTCGTGGCCCGGGCCGCGGTCGGGGCCGGCGCGGTGCTGGTCAACGACGTGTCCGCCGGGGCGCTGGACGACGACCTCCTGCCGACCGTCGCCGACCTCGGCGTCGGATACGTGCTGATGCACATGCTCGGCACCCCGCGCACGATGCAGCGAGACCCCCGCTACGCCGACGTCGTCGCCGAGGTCTACGAGTTCCTCGCCGACCACCTGCAGCAGCTGGCCGACGTCGGGATCCCCGCGGACCGCGTCACCGTCGACCCCGGCATCGGCTTCGGCAAGACCGTCGACCACAACCACGCGCTGCTCGCCGGGATCCGGCAGTTCGCCGGCCTCGGGTGCCCGGTGATGGTCGGCACCTCGCGCAAGTCGTTCCTCGCCGCCGACGCCGACCTGCCCGAGCCGCGCGACCGCGTCGCCGGGTCCGTGGCCACCGCGACCGCGGCCGTCCTCGGGGGTGCCGCGATGGTGCGGGTCCACGACGTCGCCGAGACCCGGCACGCGGTGGACGTCGCCCGGCGCATCCGGGACACCGGTTGAGCGTAGAGCGCTCAGTTGTGTGCGACAATGGGAGAAGGGACGGAGGTCCCGTACCCAGACGCCGTCCCGTGCGCTCACATAGACGTGGGCGAGAGTCGCCCGCAGGGGGTGAACACTGATGGTCCTGGTGAACGAGGCGCAGGGGTACCGCGTCTGCCTCGAGTGCCACGACGTGCTGGAGCAGGGGGACGAGGAGGCCTGGCTGCAGGTCCACCTCGGGCCCCACGGCTGCGAGGCCGCCCACACCCGGTCGCTGCTGAGCCGGGTCGCGGAGAAGCTGCACGTCCGGCACGGCTAGACGCGCACGGCCCTTCCCGGGGCACGGGTAGGGTGCGCGGGCAGTCGACGAGGAGCCGACGCGTTGTCGGGTGACCGCATCACGCTTCGCGGCATCCGCGCATTCGCCCACCACGGCGTGCTGCCGCACGAGCGCGAGCTCGGGCAGCGCTTCGTCGTCGACGTGGCGCTCGAGCTCGACCTCGCTGCCGCGGCCCGGTCCGACGACCTCGCCGACACCGTCGACTACGGGCACGTCGCCGCGCGCGTGCACGAGGTCGTCACCGGCACCCGACGCGACCTCGTCGAGGCCGTCGCCGGCGAGGTGGCCGACGCGGTGCTGGCCCTCGACGACCGCCTCACCGCCGTCGAGGTCTCGGTGCACAAGCCCGCCGCGCCGGTGACCGTCGACGTCGAGGACGTCGTGGTCACCGTCCGCCGGGAGCCGCGGTGACCCCGCTCACGGCCTTCCTCGGACTCGGCAGCAACGTCGGGGACCGGCTCGAGGCGCTGACCAGCTGCCTGTTCGTCCTGGACGAGGCCGACGGGATCGCGGTGGAGGACGTCTCCGCCGTCTACGAGACCGCGCCGTGGGGCGTCGAGGACCAGGACCCGTTCCTCAACCTCGTGGCCCGGGTGCGCACGACGCTGTCGCCGCACGCGCTGCTGGCCGACCTGCAGCGCACCGAGGACGCCTTCGGGCGCGACCGGGACGCCGAGCAGCGATGGGGACCGCGGACGCTGGACATCGACCTGCTGCTGTACGGCGACGAGGTCGTCGACGACCCGCCGACCCTCGTCGTCCCGCACCCGCGGCTCACCGAGCGCGCCTTCGTCCTGGTCCCGCTGATGGAGGTGATGCCGGGCGGCACGCTGCCGGACGGGACCCGGCTGACGCAGGCGGTCGCACGGCTCGCGCCGATCACCGGCATCGACCACTTCGTCACGCTGTCGGAGGTTCCCGG
>CAZDIF010000319.1:0-3645 GCA_964505365.1 uncultured Actinomycetota bacterium | reverse complement strand
CGCAGCGTGCTGGTGCACGAGGTCACCCACCGCCTGCAGTTCGACGGCACCCCGTGGCTCGGCGAGCACCTGCGGGGGCTGCTGCGTGAGTACCTCGAGGGCGCCCGGCTCGACCTCGGTGCCATGGTCGGGGTCGCCGCCGACCTCCCCGGCGCCGTCGCTCGGGTCATCGAGACGGGCAGTGTGACGCCCCTCCTGCAGGCGGTGCTCACCGAGCAGCAGTTCACGGTGATCGAGCGGGCCCAGGGGCTGATGTCGCTGCTCGAGGGCCATGGCAACGCCGCGATGTACCTCGGCGCGGACACGGTGGTGGACGACACCGCCGCCGTCCGGCACGCGCTGGAGTCCCGACGGACCGACGTGACCTCCCGGGTGCTGACGGCGGTGGCGGGCCTCGACCTCAAGCGGCGGCAGTACGCCGAGGGCGAGCGCTTCGTCCGGGCGGTCGTGGACCGCGCCGGCGTCGCCGTGCTGAACCGGGCGTTCGACGGTCCGGACGCCCTGCCGGGGCCCGACGACATCGCCGACCCGGACGCGTGGCTGGCCCGCGTGGGCGTCGGCGCGTGAAGCCGGATCCGGCCCCGGAGCCTCCCGCGCCGGGAGCCCTCCCGCCCGGCCGGACACGAGCCCAGCTGGTCGAGGAGGTCACCGCCGCGCTGGCGCGCATCCCCCGCGGTGCCCGCGTGGTGGCGGCCGTCAGCGGGGGCCCCGACTCCACCGCCTGCGTGTTCCTGTCCGGCGAGGCCCGGCCCGACCTGCAGGTGGTGCTCGCCCACGTCCGGCACGGACTGCGGGAGGACCGCCACGACGTCGCGACCGTGGAGACGCAGGCGTCGTGGCTGGGGCTGGAGCTCGACGTGGTCGAGGTCGCGGTGGAGCCCACCGGCCGCGGGGTCGAGGCGGACGCCCGCAGCCAGCGCTACGCCGCCCTGCGCCGTGTCGCCCGGTCGCACGAGGCCGGCTGGCTGCTGGTGGGGCACACCGCCGACGACCAGGCCGAGACCCTGCTGCTGCGGCTCGCCCGCGGCACGGGCGTGCCGGGGCTCGCTGGCATGGCGCCGGTCCGCGGCGACGTCGTGCGGCCACTGCTGCGCGTGCGGCGCGCCGACGTGCACCGCTTCGTCGACCTCGAGGGGCTGCCGGTCGCGCACGACCCCACCAACGACGACCTGCGGTACGCACGCAACGTCGTGCGGCACCGCGTGCTGCCGCGCCTCGGGGAGGTGGCCGGCGACCCGGTCGGGGCCCTGGTGCGCCTCGCGGACCTCGCACGCGACGACGCCCGTGCGCTCGACGATCTGGCGGCGACCCGCACCGACGAACTGGCGCACCGGCTGGGCCCGGTCGTGTCGTTGCCGCAGGGTCGGCTCGCCGAGCAGCCGGTCGCCGTCGTCCGCCGCGTCGTCCGCGCGGTCGTGCGGGAGGTCCGCGGCGGCGGCGACCCGCCCACCGCCGGCGAGGTCGAGGCGGTCCGCCTGCTCGACCAGTCGGCGCTGGACCTGCCCGGGGTGGTGGTCACCGCCGCCGGCGGGTGGGTCGCGGTCGGCCCGGCCGAGCTGCCCGCCGTCGAGCCCGTCGCCCTGCACGTGCCGGGCGCGACGGCCTGGGGCGTGCTCGGCTGCCGCATCGATGCCGTCACCCCAGACATCGCCCACGACGACCAGCGCCAGTCCGACGAGCAGCTTCGGCTCGGCGGGGTGGAGGCGTGGCGACCGCCGGACGTGCGGGTCGACCCGCGCGTGCTGCCGCCCGGCGCGAACCCCGAGCTGGCCCAGGTGGCCCTCGGCGGGCTGGAGGACCCGACCGCGCTCGTGGCGCGCACCCGCCGGCCCGGGGACCGCGTGGCCACGGCCGGCGGGACCCGCAAGCTGCAGGACGTCCACGTCGACGCGGGCGTCCCGCGGCAGCTGCGCGACCTGCTGCCCGTGGTGGCCACCGAAGACCGGGTGGTGTGGGTGCCCGGGCTCGCCGTGGACGAGCCCGCCCGGCTGGCGGGGCTGGTCGCACCGCAGGTCCACCTGGCCGTCGTCCGGGCCGGCACGCGACGGCCACCGGGAGCCCGGTGAGCTTCACTACGCTTCCCGCCTCCGCGCCGCCCACGACCCGAGGGACCGCCGTGGCCGACCCCGCACCGCCACCACCTGCCTCGGAGGTGCCGGCCCCGGCCGACGCCGTCCCCGCCAGCCTCGTCGACAGCATCGATCAGGTGCTGATCCCGGCCGAGCGGATCCAGGCGCGCCTGGCCGAGATCGCCGCCGAGATCGACCGCGACTATGCCGGCGTCGACACCCTGCTGCTGGTGGGCGTGCTCAAGGGCGCCTACGTGCTGATGGCCGACCTCGCCCGGCACATCCGCGTCCCCACCAGCGTGGACTTCATGGCCGTGTCGTCGTACGGGTCGTCGACCCGGTCGTCGGGGGTCGTGCGGATCCTCAAGGACCTCGACACCGAGATCGAGGACCGCGACGTCCTCATCGTCGAGGACATCGTGGACTCGGGCCTGACCCTGGACTACCTGGTGCGCAACCTCCGCAACCGCTCGCCACGGTCGGTGGAGGTCATGACGCTGCTCACCAAGCCGTCGAGGCGCCGGGTCGAGGCGCCGGTGCGCTACGTCGGGTTCGAGGTCCCCGACCTCTTCGTCGTCGGCTACGGGCTCGACTACGACGAGCGCTACCGCAACCTCGAGTGCATCGCGACCCTGCGGCCCGAGGTCTACGGCGGCGAGCCACCGGAGGTGCAGTACTGACGACAGAGCCGAGCGTGGCGAGGGGGAACGCGGGGGCGGGTTCGCGCGTTGTCCGAGACGACCCGGAAGGGGTGTGGACGGCCACTGGTAGCATCGTCTCTCATCCCCGTGACGGTCCTCGCACCCACGCCGCTCCTTCGACAGGTGGGATCTCGTGAAGTCCTCCCAGCGCCTCCTGCGCGGGCCCATGCTCTGGATTCTCGTACTGGGCATTGCCCTGTTCGCGACGGTCAACGTCGTCTCCAGCAACCTCGGCGCCGAGCAGATCCCCTTCAACCGCTTCCTCGAGCTGGCCCAGGACGGCGCCATGCAGGGCCAGGAGCTCGAGGAGGAGCCCCTCCACGTCGGGCTGCGCTCCTTCGAGATCTCCGGCGAGTACGTCGGCGACGACGGCGAGCCCGTCGCCTTCACCACCACGTACTCCGAGCAGATCCACGACGAGGACCTGGCCCGGTTGGTCGATGACGGCCTCATCGAGGTCCAGTACGACCCCGAGCAGACCGGCACGCTCGTCACGCTGCTCGTCAACCTGTTGCCGTTCGTCCTGATCTTCGGGCTGTTCTTCTTCCTCATGCAGCAGATGCAGGGCGGCGGCGGCCGGGTCATGCAGTTCGGCAAGGCCAAGGCCAAGATGGTCTCCAAGGACTCGCCGAAGGTGACCTTCAGCGACGTCGCCGGCTGCGAGGAGGCCATCGAGGAGCTCCGCGAGATCAAGGACTTCCTCGAGAACCCGCAGAAGTTCCAGGCCATGGGCGCCAAGATCCCGAAGGGCGCGCTGCTGTTCGGCCCGCCCGGGACCGGCAAGACGCTGCTCGCCCGTGCAGTGGCCGGCGAGGCCGGCGTGCCGTTCTTCTCGATCTCCGGCTCGGACTTCGTCGAGATGTTCGTCGGCGTCG
>CAZDIF010000318.1:0-3660 GCA_964505365.1 uncultured Actinomycetota bacterium | reverse complement strand
TCGGTCATGCCGTAGACCTCGAGGATCTCCAGCCCGATGGCGGAGAAGAACAGCAGCAGCTCGGTCGAGATCGGCGCGGCCCCGCACAGCCGGTACTGGCACTCGTCGAGGCCGAGGCGCTCGCGCAGCTTGGCGAAGATGACCTTGTCGGCCAGCGTGTGCTTGATCCGCATGCCCAGCGGCACCGACTGGCCGGCGTACTCGCGCCGGCGGACCTCCTTGGCGTTCTCGATCGCGCCGAGGACGAGCTTCTGCCGCCGGTCGGGCTCCTCCTCGAGCTTCGTGAGGATCTGCGAGTGCATCTTCTCCCAGACGCGCGGCACGGCCATCATGACCTGGGGGCGCGTGCCCGTGAGCGAGTCGAGGACCTGCTTGACGTCGGGGACGAACTCGACCTGGGCGGCCTGCTTGATCCCGGCGTAGTGCGACACCATCCGCTCGGCGATGTGGGCCAGAGGCAGGTACGACACGCCCCGCATGTTCGGCGGCAGGTCGATCGCCTCGTCCAGGGCGCCCAGCTGGTACATCAGGTTGCGGTGGGTGATCCGCACGCCCTTGGGGTGGCCGGTGGTTCCGGACGTGTAGATGATCGTGCAGTCATCGTCCGGCGTGATCGAGCGCCAGCTGTTCTCGAGCTCGCCCTGTCCGGTGGCCAGTCCCTCGCGGCCCCTCGCCAGCAGGTCGTCGAAGGTCAGTTCGTCGTCGCGCGGGTCGGCGTGCAGCACCACGACGTGGTCGAGCGACGGGATCGCGTCGTCGTCGCGCAGCTGCCGCCACTTGTCGAGGAACTCGTCCTCGACGATCGCCACCTTCACCGCGGCGTCATTCGCGATGTAGGAGGTCTGCTCGGCGGTGAAGGTGTTGTAGATGGAGATGGGCGTGCCGCCGGCCAACATCGTCCCGACGTCGGCGATGACGTGCTCGGGGCGGTTGCTGGCCATCAGCGCCACGCGATCACCGTGGTCGACGCCGAGGGCGCGCAGGCCCATCGCGGCCTCGCTGGCCAGCCGCTGGTAGTCGGCCCAGGTGCGCTTGCGGACCGTCCCGCCGTCGCGGTCGACGAGCGCGATCCTCGTCGGATGGTCCTGGCACGTCTCCATGAACATGTCGCAGAACGTGCGGTCTCCCAGTCGGTCGAGGATCCGCTGCTGTGCCGCTGGCACGGCCATGTTGCCTCCCACTCTCTCGCCTCGGGACAGGACGATAGGCGCCCCGCTGCCGCGGCGCAGCCGTGACGCCGTCGAGCGGGCCCGGCGTCCTCCCGACATCCCACCATGCCCTTTCGTATGGTGTCGAGTGTTCTGCGGCCCCAGTGCGGCCGACGTCGCGCCGGATCCGTGACCCCCGCGCACGTGACCGCGTGCGCCCGACGAAACAAGGAGCATCGATGCTCACCCTTGCGCAGGAGTCCTTCGACTGGCGAGGGCCGCTCGAGGAGGCCTTGGCCAGCGTGATCGACTTCGTCCCGAACGCGATCGCGTTTCTGGCCATCCTCCTGATCGGCCGCTGGATCGCCAAGCTGATCCAGAAGGGCGTCACCGCCCTGCTCAGGAAGATCCGGTTCGACGACGTGATGGATCGAGCGGGGATCGGAGGGCCGCTCGAGAACGCCGGGTTCGCCGACTCCGGGCGCTTCCTCGCCCTGCTCATCTACTACGGCCTCATGCTGCTCGTCCTGCAGTTGGCGCTGTCCGTCTTCGGTCCCAACGCGATCAACGATGCCCTCGATTCGATCCTCGCCTTCCTGCCGAAGGCCGTGGTCGCCATCGCGATCATCATCATCACCGGCATCGTCGCCAACGCCGTCAGCCGCATGCTCGAGCCCGCGTTCGCCAACATGGATGCGGGGGACATCCTGCGGAGGGTCGTCACCGGTGCGATCTGGGTGATCGGTGTGTTCGCCGCCCTCGACCAGGTCGACATCGCGCCCGCCATCACGAGCACGCTGTTCACGGCACTGGTGGGCTCGCTGAGCCTGATCCTCGTCATCAAGTTCGGCGTCGGCGGGATCTGGGCGGCCCGGGACCACTTCTGGCCGGCCGTGTACGACCGGTTCAACACCGAGTCCGACCGTGCCCAGCAGGGTGGGACCACCCCGCAGCAGGGCGGGACCACGCCGCAGCAGGGCGGGACCACGCCGCCCCCCTCGACGCCCTGACCGTCAGGAGCGACGGGTGGGAGGTGCCGCCGCACCGGGAATGCCGGGCGGTGGCACCTCCCCACGCACCTGGGGCAGCAGGAGGTCGGCCACGGCCCGGCCCACGGCCTCGTGCGCGGCCGGTGGCCAGTGGATTCCGTCGACGTTGAAGTCGGCGACGTGCGGGGCGACGAGGTCCCAGACCGGCTCGACCGGGTAGTGGGCGGCCGCGATGGCCAGCTGGGCCGCCTCGCGCTCGCGGTGGCGGGGGTGGCGGCCGGCGTAGAACGCCGCCCGGTGGTGCGACGTCGGCCCGAGCGCCACGCCGGGTGCCCCGAAGGTCAGGCCGCGGACGTGGACGAACAGGTCGTCGTAGAGGCGGTCGAAGGTCGCCGCGTCGGTGCGGAGCTGCCGGTGGCCGGTCGCCCGCACCACCCACGGGTAGGCCGCCGTCAGGCCCTGGCGCAGGGCCCGGCGCAGGCCCGGTGGCCGCACGAACGGCACGACCGCGTCGACGGCCGGCGGGATGCCGCCGGGGGCGTGGTCGAACCCCCCGAAGCCGACCACGACGGCGTCGGCGCCCTGCAGCACGTCGAACATCACGTGCCGGTCCTTCGTGACCGTGCGGTGGACGTCGCGGATCGTGGTGCCGGCCCGGGCGATGACGACCGGACGGACCTCGCGGTCGAGCGCCGCGGCCAGCCGGCGGGCGGCCACGTTCGGGTACAGGTGCGGCGTGGTCGGCAGCTGGGGGCCGCGGTGGTCGATGAACGACGTGGAGTCGGCCAGCACCACCATCCGCAGGGGCGCGTCGCCGGGCGGCATCCGCCAGGTCAGGGCGGCCAGGTCCTCGGCGGTGCCCATCAGCCCGTCACGGGACGGCGGGTCGCCAGTGCCACCCGCAGGACCGCCACCCACACCAGCGACGCGCCCAGCAGGTGCAGGGACACGAGGGTCGCCGGGATCCCCAGCGCGTACTGCAGGTAGCCGACGGCGCCCTGCGCGACCTCGACGCCCAGCGCGACCGCGGCCGCCCCCGCCACCCGCGACGCACCCAGCGCCCGTGCCACCAGCAGCACCGCCACGGTCAGGGCCACCAGGGCCCACACCGCGTCGGCATGGGCCACCGCCATCGTCCGGATGTCCATGCCCAGCCGTGGGGTTCCCGGGTCGCCGGCGTGCGGCCCGCTGGCGGTCACGAACGTCCCCAGCACCAGCACGATCGCCCCGACCGGCACCAGCACGGCCGCCAGGCGCCGCAGCGCCGCCACCGGCTCGGGCGGCGGGGCGGCGCCAACACGCTCGTGCAGGACCACGGCCACGGCGATCAGGCCCATCGACACGAGGAAGTGCGCCATCACGACCCACGGGTTCAGTGCGGTCAGGACCGTGACGCCGCCGAGCACGGCCTGCCCCAGCACACCGGCGACGAGTCCCCACGACAGCCACCGCAGGCCGGCTCGCCCGGGTGCGTCCCGGCGGGCGGCCCACACGGCCCACACCGCCGTGGCCAGCACCACGAA
>CAZDIF010000317.1:0-3675 GCA_964505365.1 uncultured Actinomycetota bacterium | reverse complement strand
AGGGCCCAGCTGCGGAACTGGTGCTCGGTCCCGTCGAAGCGGTCGATGTCCCGCGCCACCTGCAGCAGCGTCTCCCCGGCGACGTCGTCGGGGTCCTCGAGCGACTGCGCCCGCAGGTAGCCGTAGACCACGGGCGCGACGACGTCGTACAGCCGACTCCAGGCGGACTGGGTACCGCGCCGGGCGGCGGCGAGGACCTGGCTGAACTCGTGGCTGTCCATGGTGCCGATCGGGGACGAGGGCCGACTCCATGCTTCATCGGCGCGTCGGCGGTCGGACTTCACCGTCGATCCGTGCGAGCCCCATGCCCGCCCCTACGGTCGTGTGCGTCGATGGGAGAATGGTGATGCGTCGCACGGTCGTGGCCGTGCTGCTGGTGGCAGCGGTGCTGGTGGCAGGCGCGCTGTGGGCGTCGTGCCAGTCGCCGGCGGGGGACGACGCGACGCCGACTGGCACGCCGACGACGCCCGCGACGCCCACCTCCCCCGACGCCACTGCGACCGAACCGACGCCGACGAGAACCGCCCCGCCGTCACCAACGCCCATGCCGACACCGGCCGCCCCCACCCCGCTGGAGGCGGTGGGGGTGGCCTGGACCGTCGAGGCGAGCGGCTTCGAGCGCCCACTGCAGGTCCTGTCCCACCCGGGGACCGGGGACATCCTCGTCGTCGAGCAGGGCGGGCGCGTGCGGACCCTCGACGGCGAGGTCGTCCTCGACCTGTCCGACCGCGTGACCCGGGACGGCAACGAGCAGGGGCTGCTCGCGCTCGCCTTCCATCCCGACCGCAGCCGGCTGTTCGTGCACTACTCCGCCTCGGACGGCAGCACGACGCTGTCGTCGTTCCCGGCCGACGCCCTCGCGGCGGACCGCGAGACCATCCTGCTCACCGAACCCCAGCCGGCACGCAACCACAACGGCGGTGCGCTGCTGTTCACGCCCGAGGGCGCCCTGGTGCTCGCCCTCGGGGACGGTGGTGGGGCCGGCGACCGCTTCGGGAACGCCCAGGACACCGACTCCCGCCTGGGCGGACTGCTGCGGCTCGACGTCAGCGATCCCGGGACCGTGCGGCCATGGCCGGACAACCCGTTCCTCGACGGCGGTGCCCCCGAGCTGTGGACCTACGGGCTGCGCAACCCGTGGCGGATCGACACCGACGGCGAGCTCCTCTACGTCGCGGACGTGGGCCAGAACGCGGTGGAGGAGGTGTCGGTCCTCCCGCTCCGGGACGTCACCGGTGCGAACTTCGGCTGGCCGCAGCTCGAGGGCAGCCAGTGCTACGCCAGTGCGGACTGCAGCGCAGAGGGGACCGTGCGACCGTCGGTCGAGCTGCGCCACGCCGACGGCGCCTGCTCGATCATCGGTGGGGTCGTGGTGCCACCGGGCCACCCGACGGGCCTCGACGGGGCCTTCCTCTTCAGCGACGTGTGCGACAGGCGGCTGCAGGCCCTGCGGGCCGGACCCGACGGGGCCGAGCACGCCGTGCTCGAGGGTGGGGCGCTGCCCGACTCGCCGCTGGGCTTCGGCCAGACCGACGACGGTGCCATCTGGGTGGGAACGATCAATGGCGAGGTGCGCCGCCTCGAGCCCGCCTGATCCCGCGCTCAGGCCGTGTCCCGCCACGCGTCGGCGTCGAGCTCGGCCACACCCGGGGCGTCCACCGTCCCGTCGAGGGCGGTCCCGCGCCCGGTGCGCCGCGCCTCCGGCAGGTCCACGGCCCGCACGACCGACGGGGGGTTGGTGCGCAGGTGCAGGTCCGTCGCCACCCCACAGAAGGCCACGCGGTCGGGGCCGGCCTGCACGCCCTTCGCGCCGCGCCCCTTGGGCGTGTACTCGCCGGCGGGGGTGCGCTTGGCCTCACCGTCGGCGCCGACCGTCAGCACCTCGACGTCGTCCCGACCTCCGGGCACGACGGTCGCCGACACGACCCGGGCGTCGCCGGGGACGTTCATGCCGCCGACCCCGGTGGCCGTGCGACCCATGGGGCGCACCTCGTCGACGGGGAAGCGCGTGACGAGCCCGGCGTCGGTCGCGAGCAGCAGGTGGTCGTCGTCGCGTGCCAGCAGGACGGCGACGACCTCGTCCCCGTCCTTGACGCCGGCGGCCTGGACGGACCGCTGCTTCGCGGACAGGAACTCGTCCGCGTCGGTGCGCTTGACCTGGCCACGTGCGGTGACGGTGGTGATCGTCGTGCCGGCCACGAGCGGGACGGCCCCGACCACCGGCGCGTCCGGGCCGCTCCCGGCGAGCCCGGCGACGTGGGTGCCCCGCTGGGCGGCGGTCGCCACGGGCACGTCGGCCACCGAGAGGCGATGCCCCTGCCCGGTGGCGTCGACGAGCAGCAGGTCGTCGTCGGTGGTGCAGCGGACGGCGGCGACCAGCGGGTCCCGCACGTGCTTGTGGGCCGGCGTCGTCCGCCGGCGGGAGAGCGGCTTGGCGAAGCCGCCCCGGCTGACGAGGACGGTGACCTCCCGGGCCACGAAGCCCGCCTGCGACCCACCGGCGAGGACGTCCTCGGCCGTGAGGTCGTCGCCGACGAGCACGGATCGGCGGGGGGTCGCGTGCAGCCGACGGATCTCCTTGAGCTCGTCCACGAGGACGCGATCGAGCTCGTCGGCGTCGGCCAGGATGGCCTCCAGCGAGGCGATCGTGGCCTGCAGCGCCTGGTACTCGTCCTCCAGCTCGGCCCGTTCGAGGGCCGCCAGCCGGCGCAGGCGCATGTCGAGCACGGCCTGGGCCTGCACCTCGGTCATCTCGAACCGGTCCATGAGCCCCTGCCGCGCGTCGGCGGCCGTCTGGCTGCCGCGGATGAGGGCGATGACCTCGTCGAGGTGGTCGAGGGCGGTCAGCAGCCCTTCCAGGATGTGGGCCCGGTCGCGGGCCTTGCGGAGGCGGTGTTCGGTCCGGCGGGTGAGGACGTCGCGCTGGTGCGCCACGTAGTGCTCGAGCGCGTCCTTCAGCCCGAGGGTGCGGGGCTGGTTGCCGACCAGCGCGACGCAGTTGACGTTGAAGTTCGTCCGCAGGTCGGTGAGCCGGTACAGCGATGCCAGCACCGCCGCCGGGTCCTCGCCACGCTTGAGCTCGACGACGATGCGCATCCCGTCACGGGAGCTCTCGTCCCGCAGGTCGCGGATCGACTCGAGCTTCTTGCGCTGGACGAGCTCGGCGATGCGCTCGAGCAGCGTGGCCTTGTTGACCTGGTAGGGGATCTCGGTGACGACGATCCGGGGGAGGTTGCCGGTCCGCATCTCGGTGGTGGCGACGGCCTCGATGGTCACCGCCCCCCGGCCGGTCTCGTAGGCCTGCCGGATGCCGTCGCCGTCGATGATCCGGGCACCGGTCGGAAAGTCCGGGCCGGGCACCCGCTTCATCAGCTGGGTGAGGGTGGCGTCGGGGTGGCGGACGAGGTGGATGCAGGCGTCGACGACCTCGCCGAGGTTGTGCGGCGCGATGTTGGTCGCCATCCCGACGGCGATGCCCGAGGAGCCGTTGACGAGCAGGTTCGGGAACCGGGCCGGCAGGACCTCGGGTTCCTCGTCGTAGCCGTCGTAGTTGGGGGCGAAGTCGACGGTGTCCTCGTCGATGCCGGACAGCAGCTCCATCGCCAGGGGCGACAGCCGCGCCTCGGTGTAGCGCATCGCGGCGGGCGGGTCACCGTCGACGGAGCCGAAGTTGCC
>CAZDIF010000316.1:0-3701 GCA_964505365.1 uncultured Actinomycetota bacterium | reverse complement strand
ACGTCGTCGTCGTGGGGCCCGGACGGGTCGGGACCGCCCTGGCGGTGGCACTGGGCCGAGCCGGCTGGCGGATCGTCGGTGCCGGCGGCGGGTCGGACGCGTCCCGCCGACGCTTCGCCGACCACGTCGCCGGCGCGCGGACGTCCCCGGACCCGGCCGAGGTCGTGCCGCGCGGGGGCACGGTGCTGCTGGCCACCCCCGACGACGTGCTCGAGGAGGTCGTCACCGACCTCGCGGCCGCCGACGCGTTCGCCGCCGGCCAGCGGGTCGTCCACGTCGCCGGGTCCCGGGGCCTCGACGTGCTGCGGCGGGCGGTGCTCGCCGGGTGCCGGGTCGCCGCGTGCCACCCGGCCCAGACCGTGCCCGCGGGCACCGCGGACCCGGACGTGTTCGTCGGCAGCGCGTGGGCGGTGACGTGCCAGGCCGACGACCGGCCGTGGGCGTTCGACCTCGTCGAGGCCGTCGGCGGCGATCCCCACGAGGTCCCCGACGACCGGCGGGTGCTGTACCACGCGGCGCTGGCCATGGGCTCGAACGCCGTCGGGGCGGCCGTCGCCGTCGCCCGGCAGCTGCTGCTGGCCGCGCGCGTCGACGACCCCCGGGCCTTCCTCGACCCGCTGGTCGCCGCCAGCGTGGCCAACGTCCTGGCCGACGGTGCCACGGCCCTGACGGGTCCGGTGGTCCGCGGTGACGCCGGGACGGTGGAGGCACACCTGCGGGCGCTCGCGGCCGACGTCCCGCAGCTGGAGGACGCCTACCGCCAGCTGTCGCGCGTGCTCCTGGCCCAGGTCGCCGCCGACCTGACGCCCGAGGTGCGCCGCCGGCTGGGCGACGTCCTGGACACCGGCGGGTCGTGACCCGTGCTGGCCGCCCTGGGGCTCGCCGTCGCGCTGGTCGTCTGGAACACGGTGACGAACCGCCGCCCGAGCCGGGAGTCCACCTACCTGCTGCGCAACGCGGCTGCCGCCGTCGTGCTGCTGGTGGTCGCACGGGCTGCCGGCCTGTCGTGGGCCGACCTCGGGCTGGGAGCCGGGGCGCTCGACGCGGGGTGGCGATGGGGCGGGCTCGCCGTGCTCCTGGCCGCGGTCGTGACCGCGGCCCTCGGCGCACTGGCGGGGGCGTGGCCACGCCTGCGACCGGCCCTGGCCGACCCGCGCGCGGACCTGCCCCCGGGGCGGCTGGCGTTCCAGGTCGTCGTGCGGATCCCGGTGGGCACGGCGCTGTTCGAGGAGCTCGCCTTCCGTGGCGTCCTGCAGGCGATGGCAGAAGAGGCCGTCCCGGTCGCCTCTGGGGTGGTCCTGCAGGCGGTCGCGTTCGGCCTCTGGCACGTCGGCCCGACCCGCCTGGCCCTGCGGGAGCGTGCGCGTCCGCCCGACCCGTCCGGGCAGGCCCGGGTGGTGGCCGCCGCCGTCGTGGTGACCGCGGTGGCGGGCGTCGTCCTCGGAGTCCTGCGCGCCCACACGGACAGCCTGCTGGCGCCGGTGCTGGCCCACGCGGCGGTCAACGCGTTCGGGCTCCTGCTGGCGGCGGCCCTCCACCGCCGGTGAGCACCGGCGGTCAGCGGGCCAGCGTGACGAGCGCTCGGCCGGGGAAGGTGTAGGTGCCGTCCGGGTGCCGCAGGTGGGACGCGAACTCCTCGCAGGTGGCCCGGATCGCCGCCACCTCGTCGTCGTCGAGCCGGTGCAGGATCGCGGTCAGCGGTCCACTCGTGTCGACGCGCCGCTGCCAGTAGTCGTCGAACGACACGTGGTCCTCGTCGACGTCCACGGAGTCCACCTCGACCTCCCCGAACCCCGCGGCCGACAGCAGCGCCTCCAGCCGGTCTGGGGTCGCCAGCGAGAAGACCCCGCCCGGCTCCCTGGGGTCACCCGGCAGCGCGTGGCCGTGCGCCAGCATCGCGGCCCCGAAGGTGGCGATCCAGAGGTTGTCCTCCGGCGGCCCCCACGTCGCGGCCACCAGCCGGCCGCCGGGCCGCAGCACGCGGCGGCACTCGGCGGCCGCCCGTGCCGGGTCCGGCAGCAGCATCAGGCCGAACTTGATGGCGACGCCGTCGACGGCGTCGTCCTCCATCGCGATGTCCTGCGCGTCGAGCACGCGGAACTCGATCAGGTCCGGCGACGGCGCGTGGTCCCTCGCGCCGGACAGCATGCCCTCGGACAGGTCGCTGCACACCACTCGCCCGTCCGGGGCGACGTCCTCGGCGAGCTCCCGGCTCAGCGCTCCCAGCCCGGCCGCCAGTTCGAGGACGGTGTCGCCCGAGCGTGCTGCGAGCAGGCTGCGCATCCGTTCCCGCACGGGCAGGGTGCGGTCGTCGATGGCGCCGCCGTGGCGCCGCCACCCCTGGGCCACGCCCTCCCACTCCGTGCGCACGTCATCGACCGTGCGGTTCTCCAGCTCGTCCATCGGTGCCTCCCGGTGACCCGACAGTGTGGCACGGGCGCGAGCCGCTCGGCTTGACTGGCGGCCGGTGCCGACCGCCGGAGGGCCGCCGTGGAGCGCGTGACGACCATCGCCGACCTGCGCGGGCGCGTCTCCGCCGCACGCGCCGACGGGCGCCGCATCGGGCTGGTGCCGACGATGGGTGCCCTCCACGAGGGCCACCTGTCGCTCGTCCGGCACGTCGCCACGCTGGCCGACCTGGTCGTCGTCAGCATCTTCGTCAACCCGACGCAGTTCGCCGCCGGTGAGGACCTCGACGCCTACCCGCGCGACCTCGACGGCGACGAGGCGGCGCTCGCCGCGCTCGGGGACGCCACCGTAGACCTCGTGTTCGCCCCCGACGTCGACGAGGTCTACCCGGACGGCACCCCGCTGACCACGGTGCACGTCGCCGGGCTCACCGACCGGCTGTGCGGCGCGTCACGGCCCGGGCACTTCGACGGCGTCGCCACCGTCGTCAGCAAGCTGCACAACCTCGTCGCCCCCGACGTCGCCGTCTACGGGCGCAAGGACTTCCAGCAGCTGCAGGTGATCCGGCGGATGGTGGCGGACCTGAACCAACCCGTCGAGGTGGTCGGCGCCCCGATCGTCCGGGAACCGGACGGAGTGGCCATGTCGTCGCGCAATGCCTACCTGCAGGGGGAGGACCGGGCCGCCGCCCGCACCCTGTCGCAGGCCCTGCGCGCCGGCGTTGAGGCCGCACGCGCGGCCCGGCGTGATGGCGCCGCCCCGGCCCCGGGAATGATCGAGGAGGCCGTCCGCGTTATCATGAGCGCGGACCCGAGGGTCCGGATCGACTACGTCGACGTGCTCGACCCCGACACGCTGGCGCCAGTCACCCCGGCACCGCCCGACGCCACGCGCGGGCAGGCACCGGGACCGGACGCGTACGGTCCGCCCACCGGCGAGTCCCCCCTGCTCGTCGCCGTGGCCGCCCACGTCGGCCCCGCCCGCCTGATCGACAACGTCGTGATCGGCGACGCGGACGACGAGGACCGGCTCCTGGCAGCCACCAGCTGACCCGCCACTCCCGCCCGCCCGAATCCGGTTGGAACCGCGCCCGCCGCGGACGACACGAGAAGAGGCCCCGATGCGCCGCATCATGATGAAGTCCAAGATCCACCGCGCCACCGTCACCGACGCAAACCTGGACTACGTCGGCTCCATCACCATCGACCGCGACCTGATGGACGCCGCCGACCTCCTCCCCAACGAGAAGGTCCAGATCGTCGACAACGACAACGGCAACCGCCTCGAGACCT
>CAZDIF010000315.1:0-3710 GCA_964505365.1 uncultured Actinomycetota bacterium | reverse complement strand
TGGTCAGAGTCCGGCGAGCAGGGCTCGGGCAGCTTCCTGCAGACGGAGGGTCTCGAACGGATCGAGTTCGTCGTGGTAGCTGCCGAGGTCGTCGACGTGGGCGCTGCTGAGCAGGTGCACTCGTGCGCGACGGCCGTCGACGGTGAGCACGAACGGTGGGGCGTCGGCGGCATCGTGCAGATCGACGAGCGGGACCATCAGGCGCCAGCCGGAGTCATCGACGATGGGCGCCTGGACCTCGACCCAGAGCAGCCCGTCGGGGCGCATCCAGACCTGTCCCGTGCTCACGACGAGCCGCCACGCAGCTGCCGATAGGTCCGCAGGGACCGGTCACTGTCGGCCCGCGTGAGGTGGGCGTTGTGGCGGGCCTGTGCGTCCTCGACGGCTCTGACCAGCATGCCCAGGCCGGCGTTGACCTGTGCCGTGAAGGTCACGGGAATCAGCCGCTCACGAGCAAGCCTGTTCAGGCGCTCCTCGAGCTCGGGGTCGATGCGAACGGTTCGGGGTCTCGTCGTGGCCATCCCATGGGCTCCCGCGGGGCCCAGGCCTTGCGGCACGGGCCATATACCGGCGCTGTACCGGTGTTGTACCGGTGAATACGAAAAAGATTACCAAAGAGAATACCCAGCAACGGTTCTGTACCGCTTCTGCATCGGTCTAGCACGGGGTCACTGCCATGGTCGGAGCACGCGCATGCCGGAGGACGACCATGCACTCCACCCCGTACTTGGCCAATGGCCACGATCCTGCCCCTGGGCCGACCCCGGCCGGCACCGTCGACGACGATCCCCACGAGCCGGACGACGACCTGCGGCTGATCACGATCGACGCGGCGGCCGAGCGCCTGGGGCTGTCGCGTTCGAAGGTGTACCTGCTGATCGCCGACGGGGAGTTGCCGACGATCCACATCGGACGGGCACGGCGCATCGCCCTGTCCGACCTGCGGGCGTTCGTCGAGCGGCACCGGGCCGCGTGATGCTGAGCGTCAAGAAGATCCTCGCGGGACGTGGCGCGGTCAACTACTACCTGGACCAGACGCGCCGGGGCCTGGCTGACTACTACCTGCCCGACTCGAGCCCGGGCGAGTCGGACCGGCGGAGCCTGACGGCACCGGGCTCGGCCTGGTGGGGAGGCGGCGCGGCGGCCCTGGGCCTGCACGGCACGGTCGACCGGGAGCGGTTCGTCCCGATGTACACGGAGGGGCTACGCCCGGGCGGCGAGCACTCGCTCGGCCGGGCCTTCCGGCTGCCCGCCGATGTGGCTCACGTCCGCTACCTGGCCCTCCGCGAGTCCTGGCGGATCGAGGACCCGGACGAGCGGGCACGGGTCCAGTTCGAGGCGAGCCAGCTCGGTGGCCGGCCGTCGGTGGCCGCGTGGGACTGCACCTTCTCCCCCGTGAAGTCGGTGTCGCTGCTGTGGGCGGCCGGCGACGCGGCGATCCAGCAGGAGGTCTGGGCGGCGCACACGACCGCGGTGGACCACGGGCTCGCCTACCTCGAGGAGCACGGCGCCTACGTCCGGGCGGGCCGCAACGGGGTGCGGGTGCTGAATTCCGACGGGCTCGTCGTGGCCCGGATGAACGAGTGGACGTCGCGGTCCGGCGACATGCAGCTGCACACCCACTGCCTGGTGCTCAACCGCGCCCGGACCACGAGCGACGGGAAGTGGCGGGCGCTCGACGGACGCGAGCTGCTGGCCGCCCGGATCGGGGCGGGCGCCGTCTACAACCGCGTCCTGGAGTCCGAGCTGACCCGCCGGCTGGGCGTGGCATGGCGGGATCGGCCGGATGGGCTTCGTGAGCTGGTGGGTGTCGAGGACGAGCTGGTCCGGCTGTTCTCCGCTCGCCGCCGTTCGATCGCCGTCGAGCTGGGCGGGATGCTGCAGGCGTACGAGGACACCTACGGGGTTGCGCCCTCGCCGGCCGTGCGCTGGTCGATGGCACAGCACGCGACACTGGCGACCCGCAACGGCAAGCGCGAGCTGCCGTCCGGCGAGGCGCTGGCGGCGTGGGAAGAAACTGCCCGGGCGACGGGGCGGCGGCTGGTCGACCTGCCTCGCCGCGTGGTCGGCCGCCGGCCCACCTCGGACCCGCCCGACCCGCTGACCGATGGCGACGCCCTGGGACTGCTGGCCGAGCTGGCCACGACCGAGCACGCGACGGTGAACCGGCACGGACTGCTCCGCGCCGCGCTGGACGTGCTGCCCGCGGCCGCGGTCCCCGCGGCGGAGGTTCGTGCCCGTGCGGAGGCGCTCGTGGATCGGGCATTGGCCACGCCGGCGCTGGTCCGCGTCACGGTTCCCGTGCCGGACGCGCCGACGACCGAGTGCCGACGGGACGGGACCAGCGTGTGGGAGCGGCCCGGCCGGCCGCTGTGGGCGTTGCGGGCCACGCTCGACCAGGAGGACTACCTGCTGCGGGCGACACCCGAGGCCACCGGGCTGACCGTCCCCGACCGCAGGATCGAGGAGGCGGTCGCGCGCCACGGCCTCGGACCCGATCAGGCCGACGCCGTCCGGGCGCTGATCGGCGACGACCAGCGCATCGGACTTCTCGTCGGTGCCGCCGGCAGCGGCAAGACCCGAGCCCTGCGCGCGGCCGTCGACGCGTGGCAGGGATCCGGACGCGAGGTGGTCGGGCTGACGGTCTCGCAGTCGGCCGCCGAGGTGCTGGCGGTCGAGGCCGACGTCCGGGCGGAGAACATCGCCAAGTGGCGGCTCGAGGTCGGTCGAGGGCGTTGGCACCTGTCTCCCGGGTCGCTGCTGATCGTCGACGAGGCGTCGATGGTGACCACGCCGGACCTGGTCGACCTCGTGGTCCAGGTGCGGCAGGCCGGTGCCCGCATGCTGCTCGTCGGGGATCCGGCCCAGCTGGACGCGATCGGGATCGGCGGGGCGTTCGAGCTGCTCGTCGACCGCCACGGGGCGACCCAGCTGCACGAGGTCCGCCGGTTCGCCGAGCCGTGGGAACGGGAGGCCAGCCTCCGGCTGCGCGACCGCGAGCCCACCGCGCTGGTGGAGTACCTCCGCCATGGCCGGGTGGACGGCGGGACGACCGTCGAGGTCGAGGACGAGATGTTCCGGGCGTGGCAACGGGACGTGCTCACCCCCGACCGGCATGGCAAGCACCCGACCGTGTTGATGATCGTGCGGACCAATGACCAGGCCGCGACGATGTCCGAACGCGCACGGTGGGTCCGGCTTCGAGCCGGCCTCGTCGATCCCGGGGCAACCGTGCAGCTGCACGACAACGTGGCGTCCCGGGGGGACCAGATCGTGACCCGCCGCAACGACCGCCGACTCCAGACCGACGGCGACGGGTGGGTGGTCAACGGCGACGTGTGGACCGTGGCTGCGGTGCACCGGGACGGGTCGGCGAGCGCGGTGCGGACCCGCGACGGCGACCGGGTGCGACTGCCCCGTCGGTACCTGGCCGCGCACACGCACCTGGCCTACGCGACGACCGCCCACCGGGCCCAGGGCATGACCGTCGACCGCTGCCATGCGTTCATCGACGGCAGCGAGGCGCATCACCTGCTGTACGTGGCGGCCACGCGAGGACGTGAGTCGAACCACCTATGGGTCGGCCTCGAGGCTCCACGCCGCGAGGTGCTCCCGGGCTCACCGATCAGCGTCCTGCTCGCCATCCTGCAACGCGAAGACGACCGCCGCCGCTCCGCCACCGCCATCCGCGACGAGCTGCCTGCGACGCT
>CAZDIF010000314.1:0-3716 GCA_964505365.1 uncultured Actinomycetota bacterium | reverse complement strand
GATGCGCTGGTGGATGTACTCGATCGAGCCGACGTCGATGCCGCGGGTGGGCTGGGCCGCGACCAGCACGCGCAGGTCACGCGCGAACTCGCGGGCCACGACGACCTTCTGCTGGTTGCCGCCGGACAGTGAGGCCATGCGGGCGTGCACCGACGGCGTGCGAATGTCGAAGTCGGCCACCTCGGCCTCGGCCAGCCTCGTGATGGCCGACGAGCGGATGCGCCACTGCTCGGCGTACGGTCGGGCGTCCCAGCTGTTGAGCACGAGGTTCTCGGCGACGGTGAACTCGTCGACCATGCCCTCGGCGTGGCGGTCCTCCTGCACGTGCCCGATGCCCGCGCGCAGCATCGCCTTGGGGCTGGCCCCCGCCAGCTCGCGGCCGTCCAGCCGGATGCTGCCGGCGCGCACGTCGGCGATGCCGTTGAGCGCCTCGACGAGCTCGCTCTGGCCGTTGCCCTGCACGCCGGCGATCGCGACGATCTCGCCCGCCCGCAGGTCGAGGTCGAGGCCGTCGATGATGACCCGGCCGTCGTCGTCGGCGACGACGAGGTCGCGGATCGACAGCACCACCTCGCCCGGGGTGGCGGGCGGCCGCTCGACCACGAGGTCGACGTCGCGGCCGACCATCATCGTGGCGAGCTCCTGCTGGGACGTCTGGGCGGGCGTGGTCGTGCCGACGACCCGGCCCCCGCGCATGACGGTGATGCGGTCCGCCACCGTGAGCGCCTCGCCCAGCTTGTGGGTGATGAAGATCACGGATCGGCCGGCGCGGCGAAGTTCGCCGATGGCCTCGAACAGGTCCTCGGTCTCCTGCGGGGTCAGCACCGCCGTGGGCTCGTCGAGGATCAGCAGCTCGGCCTGGCGGTACAGCGCCTTGAGGATCTCCACGCGCTGCTGGATGCCGACCGGGAGCGTCTCGACGACGGCCGTCGGGTCGACCGGCAACCCGTGCCGTTCGGACAGGTCGCGGACCGCCTGCTCGGCGGCCCGCCGGTCGAACCGTCCGGCGCGGCCGGTCGGCTCGGCGCCGAGCACGACGTTCTCGGCGACCGTGAAGACCGGGACCAGCATGAAGTGCTGGTGGACCATGCCGATGCCGGCGGCGATGGCGTCCCCCGGTCCGGCGAAGTGGGTCTGCTCCCCATCGACGAGCACCTCGCCCTCGTCGGCCGTCACGAGGCCGTAGAGGATGTTCATCAGCGTCGACTTGCCGGCACCGTTCTCGCCCACGAGCGCGTGGATCTCGCCGGGCTCGACGACGAGGTCGACGTCCTGGTTCGCGACGACGCCGGGGTAGTGCTTCGTGATCCGGCGGAGTTCCAGCTTCACAGTCGGCGCACTCGTCTCGGCGAATGGGGACACGGGGTGGCACGACGCCCGGCGAGGAGGCTCCCCCGCCGGGCGTCGAGACGCTACCGGGTGGGCTCAGGCGTGGTCGGCAGGATCGACCGAGAGCTCGCCGTCGATGATCTGCTGGCGGATCTCGTCGAGCTCGTCCTTGATCTCCTGCGGAACCTGGTCCTCGAAGTCGTGGAACGGTGCGATGCCGACGCCGTCGTTCTCGAGCGTGCCGACGTACAGGCCGCCCTCGAAGTTGCCCTCGAGGTCACGGGCGATGGTGTCGAACACCGCCTGGTCCATCTTCTTCTCGACCGAGGTCAGGATCAGCGAGCCGTACTCGGTGCTCTCGAAGCCGTCGGTGTCGACCCAGATCATCTTCCCGGTACCGGCCGCCTCGAGGGCCGCACCGGTGCCCTGGCCGACCGGCCCGGCCACCGGCATGATGATGTCGGCGTTGTTCTGGAGGAGCTGCTCGGTGATGTTGCGGCCGAGGGTCTGGTCCTCGAAGCTCTCGGTGAACAGGCCCTCCTCGCCGTCCCAGCCGCGGACCTCGACGTTCTCGTCGTTCTGGGCGTTGTAGTAGTTCACCCCGGCGAGGTAGCCGTCCATGAAGATCGTCACGGTCGGGATGTTCAGGCCGCCGTAGGTGCCGACGACGCCGGTCTCGGTCATCCCCGCCGCGACGTAGCCGGCGAGGAACGCGGCCTGGTCGGTGGCGAAGGTCAGTTCGCGGACGTTGTCATAGACGATGTCCTCGCCCGCCTCGGCGTCGAAGAAGTCGAAGTCGACGATGGCGAAGTTCTGGTCCGGGTTCTCCTCGGCCGCGGCGGCCGTCGCCTCGGCGAGGAGGAAGCCCACGGAGATGATCAGGTCGCAGCCCTGCTCGATGAACCCGTTGATGTTGGGCTCGAAGTCCGCCTGGGAGTTGGACTCGGACACCTGGGCCGTGATGCCGAACTCCTCCTCGGCGTCCAGGGCGCCCTGGTAGGCGGTCTGGTTGAAGGACCGGTCGTCCACGCCGCCGGTGTCGGTGACCTGGCACGCCGTGTAGTCGGCGGCCGCGTCGGTCGCCGTCGCGGTCTCGGTCTCGGTGTCGGTCGTGTCCTCGGTCCCCGTGGCCGTGGGCTCGGTGGTGGGATCGTCGGAGGCGTCAGGCGCCTCGCCACATGCAGTCACCAGCAGAGCGGCCGAGGCGGCTACTGCCAGCAGACGGGTCATCGTCTTCATGGAATCCATCCTGGATGTCGGGGGGAAGTCGCGACCGGGGCGCCCGGCCCCGGGGACAGCGGACGCGGCCCTTGCCACCGCGAACGCATCGCGCGAGAGTACTACAGCCGTCGTTGCCGGGCGCGGAAGATGGCCCGCCGGGCCGCAAGAGTGCGTCAGGCGGTCGTCACGACCCGACGACCACCTCGTTGGCGGGCGAGGGCAGGTCTGGGCAGTCGGCCGTCGGCAGCAGTTCGACGGCGTCGGCCTGCACGGCCTCGGCGAGCGAGGCCACCGGGTCCGGGCTGTCGAACGGGTAGTGCTCGCGCGGGATGCAGACGTACTCGACGTCCTGGGCGCGGCCCTGGGTGGCGGTCACGTCCTCGAAGCGTTCGACGGCCAGCAGGACGGCGGTGGTCGAGGCGGACACGAGGCGGCGCGCCTCGGGCCGCATCACCGTCAGGTACTGCTGGGTGTCGCGGTAGGCGGCGTCGAACAGTTCCTTCTCGGTGTCGTCCGCCGCCTCGGTGTCGCGGAGGATCCCGTAGCCGACCAGGGCGTCCATGCGCGCCAGCTCGAGGACGTCGAGCCCGGCCTCCGCGAAGGTGGCGGCGGTGTCGGCGCCGGTGGAGACCCCGTCGTCGTCGGTGCGCTCGGCCGGCAGCGACAGGTCGTGGTCGCGGTACCGGGCGAGGTACTCGAAGGCCTCCTGCATGCGGAGGTAGCTGCGCGCGACGGACGAGACCGCGTCGGCGACCTCGCCCTCCGAGTCGTCGGCGTCGGCGAACAGCTGCCGCGCCTGCTCCTCGATCAGCGACAACTCGGTCTCGGCGCCGAGGAAGTCCCCGCGCACGTCACCGAAGGTCTCCTCCTCGGCGACCTCCACCGCGGACGGCGGGAGGGGCGGCAGCTGCCGCTCGAGCTCCACCAGGCGGTCGACCAGGGCGTCCGGGGCGACACCGGTTGCCTCGGGTGCCTCACCGTCGTCCTGGGCCGTTGCCGTGGTCACGGCCGCGAGCCCCATGGTCGCGACCAGGACACCGGTCAGCGACACCGTCGCCACCATCGTGCGCATGCGTCACTCCTCGTCAGGTCAGACGCCTCTCCCACCCATCGGCAGGTCCCGCACGAAACTGCAGTGCGAATGTCGAGACACACTGGACCACAGA